>JBGSSZ010000580.1:0-5007 GCA_041736785.1 Limnoglobus sp. | reverse complement strand
ACGGTGCCGTCGAGCAGATCGGCCTCGTCGCCTGTCTCCTGATCGCACTCTCCGGCCTGGGCTACGCCTTCAAGATCCGTCGCGAAGTGCTCGCCGCCGACACCGGCACGGTCGCCATGCAGGAGATCGCCCAGGCGATCCGCGAAGGGGCCAACGCCTACCTCCGCAGGCAGTTCACGGTCGTCGGCATCCTGATCGTGCTGATCTCCGTGTTCATCGTCGCAGTCAAGTGGCCCTGGCACATCGACGATTCGCACCACACCAGCGGCGAACTCAAAATGATCGCCCTCGGTCGCGGGGCCGCCTTCCTGATGGGCTCACTCTTCTCTGCACTCGTCGGTTTCACTGGCATGAGGCTCGCCACCGCGGGCAACCTGCGCGTCGCCGCCGCTGCCAAACGCTCCTTCGGCGAAGCCATGCGACTGGCCTATCGCACGGGCATCGTCACCGGCATGTTCACCTGCGGGCTCGGCCTGCTCGGCGGTTCGCTGATCCTCATCGTCTTCGGCGAGACGGCCTACGAAGTGCTCCTCGGCTTCGGCTTCGGCGGCTCGCTGCTCGCACTCTTCATGCGCGTCGGCGGTGGCATCTATACCAAAGCCGCGGACGTTGGGGCCGACCTCGTCGGCAAGGTCGAAGCCAACATCGCCGAAGACGATCCCCGCAACGCGGCCACGATCGCTGACAACGTCGGCGACAACGTGGGCGATTGTGCCGGCATGGCCGCGGACGTCTTCGAGAGCTACGCCGTGACAATGGTCGCCGCCGTCATCCTCGGCTACGCCTCGCTCGGCTACATGGGCATGTTCTTCCCGCTCTTCGTCATGGCCATCGGTGTGCTCAGCAGCATGATCTCCACCGCCATGGTCGGCAAGGGCATGGTCGATGGTAACGCCAAGTCCGCCATGGGAACTATCAACATGGGCTTCTGGCGCTCCGCGGCCATCAGTGTCGCCGGCTTCATGGCGCTCGGAGCCGTTTACCTCAACTTCACACCCGATTACATCGTCGGTGTCGCGATCGATCGCGGCATGTATCGCGACGGCGATTTCCAGCAGAGCATTGGCATGCAGCCCGCGGTCGATATGCGGGCGAAAGACGCGGAGATGAAGCAGCTGCGGAAAAACGAAGGGCTCCGCTCACCAGCAGCCGAGAAGATCGAACGCGATCTCGAAACCGCTCGGCGGGGCGTGTTGCAGCATTGGTGGTCGCTGTCGATCGACGAGCGAAGCAAGATCGCGACCGGGAAGACGAAGTTTGCGCCTCGCACCTACATCGATGGCCGCCCGGTCAGCGATAGCGTGGCTGCCAAAGAGATGCCCATGATGGACGCAGTGCGGCACTATGTGCCGTTGGAGGAGGGTCGGCACCTCGCGGCGGCACTCTGCTGCCTGGTCGGCATTCTCCTCGCCGTGGCCCTCAACCGCTGCACGGAATACTGGACCAGCACGGAGTACAACCCGGTCAAGGACGTGGTGAAAGCCAGCCGCACCGGGCACGCGACCAACATCATTTCGGGACTCGCACTCGGTTATGAAAGTGCCGTGTGGGCGGCTTTGATCATCGCGGCGGCGATCCTTGGATCGGTGATGATTTTCCAGGACACCGGCAATCTCCTCTTCATCGCCTACGGCGTCGCCATGTGCGGCATCGGAATGCTCACACTCACCGGGGACACCATCTCGATGGACGTCTTCGGTCCCGTGGCGGACAACGCCAACGGCATCGGTGAAATGGGCTTCAACCGCGCTCCCGGCGGCATGATCGAACTCAAGCCCGGCGACCCGGACTACATCGACGAAGGCCAGTACAAGCTGATCCGTCAGCGGCTCGCCGACCTCGACGCCGTCGGCAACACGACCAAGGCCATCACCAAGGGCGTGGCAATCGGCTCCGCGGTGATCGCCGCGGTCAGCCTGTTCGCCAGCTTCATCGCTGTGCTCGTCACCGGCAGCGAAGAGAAAATCGGTCAACTCACCATCGGCGACTTCACCGATGGGGCCTCCAAGCTCACTGTCGCGGATCCGTATGTCTTCATCGGCATGCTGCTCGGCGGCGCCGTGCCGATGCTCTTCAGTGCAATGACGATTCGCGCAGTCGGCCGTGCCGCGTATCTGATCGTGTTTGAGTGCCGCAAGCAGTTCCGCGACAAGGAGATTTGGGAAGGCCGCAAACGCCCCGACTACGGCCGCGTCGTGGATATCTGCACTGGCACCGCTCAGAAGGAACTGATCGGCCCCGGGTTGCTCGCGATCGGCACACCGCTGCTCGTCGGCTTCCTGCTCGGGCCGTTCGCTCTGGGCGGCTTCCTCGCAGGCATGATCGTCGTCGGCCAACTGCTCGCCGTCTTCATGTCCAATGCCGGCGGTTCGTGGGACAATGCCAAGAAGATGATCGAAGACGAGCCGCGCACGGACAAGACCGGCAAAGGCTCCGACAAGCACAAAGCCAGCGTGACCGGCGACACCGTCGGTGATCCGCTCAAGGACACCGCGGGCCCGGCCATCAACCCGCTCATCAAGGTGATGAACATGGTCGCATTGCTGGCACTGCCTATGGTGATCATGCACAACATCACCGACAACCCCGGTGACCGGACCGGCTGGATTGTGCTCACATGTGCCGTCGTTGCTGTCGGCTGGGCGTGGTGGCAGAGCAAGCGCGTGAGTCGTGCGGTGAAGGTCATGGAAGATGAAATGGACAAGCTCGAAAGCGAATCGAAGTAAGTGAAGAAAGCGAAGATGGCCACAGAGGCACAGAGAATTCGTTGAGGGTTCTCTGTGCCTCTGTGGCAAATGCCTTTTTTATCTTCTGTCTTCACTCTCCTGCGGCAAATGCTTTTGCTTTTCAGACGAATTGTCTCTTCACAGTTGTCGTTCGCTCGGCACAATAGCGGCACCACTTTCTGAGGGCAGTTCCATGGCGATCTGGGATAAGTTCACTCGCGAATTCATCGACATTATCCAGTGGACTGAACCGAGCCAGAACGAGATCCTCGCGTATCGCTTTCCGCGCAGCGACAACGAAATCAAGAACGGTGCCCAACTGATCGTGCGGGAAGGGCAGGCAGCCGCGTTTGTGCGGGAAGGCCAACTCGCGGACGTCCACTCGCCGGGCCGCTACGTGCTCGACACCAAGAACATGCCGATCCTCTCGAAGATCCTCGGCTGGAAGTACGGCTTCGAGAGCCCTTTCAAGTGCGAGGTCTACTTCGTCGCCACGCGGCAGTGGGTCGATCAGAAATGGGGCACGTCGAACCCGATCATGGTCCGCGACCCCGAGTTCGGCCCGCTCCGCATCCGTGCCTTCGGTACCTACGCATTCAAGATCATCGACCCCGGCACGTTCATCAAAGAGATCGTCGCCACCGACCCCGAGTGCGAAGCCTACGAGGTCAAGAATCAGTTCCGCAATGCGATCGTCTCGCGGTTCGCGGACACAATCGGGAACGCCAAGCTGCCAATTCTCGACATGGCCGGCAACTACGAGAAGCTCAGCAAGCTCGCACTGGAGCGGATCACGCCGGAACTCGCGAAGATGGGCATCGGGCTGACGCAGTTTTTCGTCGAGAACATTTCCATGCCGCCGGAAGTCGAGGCCGCACTCGACAAGCGGACTCAGATGGGCGTGCTTGGGAATCTGGATCAGTACACGAAGTTTCAGGCGGCGGAGGCCATCCGCGATGCGGCGAATAATCCGAGCGGCGGAGCCGGGCTGGGTGCGAGCCTGGGTGCCGGGGTCGCGCTCGGCGGCGCGATTGTCAACGCCACAAATCCGATGAGCCAGGTAACTGGGGGCGGTGCTCCACCGCCGCTGCCGACAGGGTTGCAGTTTCACGTCGCGATTGCCGGCAAACAGGCTGGGCCATTCGACATGGCCAAGCTGCAGGACGCACTTGCGAAAGGCGAGATCACGCGGAAGAGCCTGGTCTGGAAGCCGGGCATGGCGAACTGGATCGCGGCGGAGAGCGTGCCGGAGTTACAACCGCTCCTGGCCACCCTGCCCCCGCCGCTACCGGGATGACGCCTCGGACTTCGGCGTGACCGGTTTCACCGCGGTGGTCACACCTTCGCCGCGGACTTGCAGAGTCAGCGTGCGGTCCGCGCCGCGGCCATTGAGCTTGACCACGATCGGCGTCCAGCCCGGCGGCACCTCGAATGTCAGCGTCTCCGGCTGGGTCAGACTCTTCGACTTGCTATCGAAGACGATCTTCCCAGCGACCGCCACTCGGGCATTGTCGCGCGTGGTCAATGAGAGCTTCACCTTCTGCTTTTGCGGTGAATGCACCAAAACTTGCACATACGCCGCGGGGTTGTCCTTGGGCCACACGGGTGCAAGATCGATTCGACCCACGGTGTCCGCATTCCGCGTCTGCCAGGTCAAGCCCGTGGTCTCCAACTTCGGCTCCCGCGCCTCCACAGTCGGCAGGTCCTTGGCGAACGCCAGCGAATACTCCGTCACTGTGCCACGTATCAACTCCTGTGCGGAGCGGTCCTTCAGAAACGCGATCAGGTCGATCACCTCCTCGAAAGTCAGTTGAGCAAAGGCATCGTCCGGCATCAGCGAGGTCTTGGACGGGGCAAATGCGTCGAGATCGTCCTTCAGCAGCTTGACATCGTTGCCCGTGGCTTCGCGGAGCGTGATGTCTTTCTCGGTGTCGGACACTTTCAGCCCGGCGAAGCTGCGACCGTCGGCAGTCGTCACCTTGTACGACTGATAGCCCTCTTTGATTTCCTTGCTCGGCTCTACGAGGGCTTCGAGGATTTTCGGGATCGTCTGCGTGTCCCACAATCGCGTGAGGTCAGGCCCGACGCTGCCGCCGACGCCCTCAAGGCGATGGCAGGTGGCACAGCCGAGCAGCTTGGTGTTGAAGTAGAGTTCCTTGCCGCGGAGGGCGTTGCCCTTGGTCTCGACAAGCTTGCGGATCTCCTCCGTGCGGGCGGCGTTCATCGCGATCGTCAGGCTCCCCTTCATCACCTCTCCCAGCAGCTTGGCCATGCCTGCGTC
>JBGSSZ010000563.1:0-5154 GCA_041736785.1 Limnoglobus sp. | reverse complement strand
CGGGCGTCACCAACGATATTCCCGACGGCGCCTGCATGATGGGCATTCCGGCCACGCCGATCCGCGAACAACACGTCAAACAAGCGGCCCTCTCCAAACTCGCCGAGATGCGAATCCAATTCCGCGAACTGGTGCGCCAGGTCGCCGAGCTGCGCGATCGCCTGGGGATCGCGTCCGACAAGAAAGCGGCCTGAGCCCGGCACACCATGCGGCAAGACACCATGGAACGATCGAGCGAACGGCCGCGCATCGGTCTCCTCGCGGGCTGGGGGCGCTATCCGGTCATTGTGGCCGAGGCCCTGCGCGGGCAAGGCTACTCGGTGCGTTGCCTCGGATTGAAAGACAACGCCGATCTCGCGCTGAAGACCTTGTGCGACGATTTCGCGTGGGTCGGTATGGCGCAACTCGGCCGCTCGATCCGTTACTTTCGCCGGCAGCGCTGCATATGCCTTCATCGCCGTCAGCAGATTCTTGCGCGGCTCGATCGTCCCCACACAGAGCAAATATCGCTCGGGAAGCTCCGGCGTTCGGGGCACGGGCCGGAATTCCTCGCCGACGCCGAGATGTACTGCAACCACGCGTTCGGGCCGCACGCCAAGCTCGGCGATCACTTCTTGGCGGACCTGCTCCGTGTCGGTGAGGATGCGGGCAGCACTCGCCACGGCCCGCTCCAATTTGCGGATGTGCTCGCGGACGCGGTCCGCCGGGTGCCATTCCGGATGCAGCAGCACCGAGAGATCGTGAACCGTGATCACCGTCGGCACGTCAGTCGCAAACGGGATGTAGTTGGGCTCATGGTAGAGCTTGGCGCCGTAGGTGCGGAAGTAGCGTGCGAAGTGCAGGCCGAGCATCGTGCGGCCACTGCGCTTGATCGCATCGCGAACGAGTGGTTTCCAGCGCGAAGTCGATGCACGCCCCGGTGGTGCAGAGGGTCGTCGCAGAAGCCGCGTTGCCAATCCTGCCCACGGCTCAGGTGGATAGACCGCAAACTCACCCAAAGGGAACAGCCTGGCCATCTCCGCAGCCAGCCGGCTCGTGTACTGGCCGATGCCAGTTCGCGATTTCAGAGCCGTCAGCCCGTTGAGAAGGACACGCATCAGCGCACCCTCCACGAGCGGTTCATATATCGCTGCACCACTGCCTCGGGCAGATTGCCTATCACTGCCAGGAATGCCTTCGGCACCGCGAGCGTTGTCCGCCAGGACTGCCGCCCGCGCAGACTCTTCAGCACCGCTTGGGGCACCTTCAGACTCAACACCAGCAGCGAGTAGATCGCCAACGGCAAGTCAGCGTGACGCACAGCCGTGAGCACGCGATTGCGCTCCACATAAAAACGATGCACGGGCGAGGCTTCCGCCGCACCGACCGCGTGCCGTACCAGCGAGCGCGGAGCATACCAGGTCGCGAGTCCGTTCGCCGGCCGATGCCAGGCGGCGTCGAGGTCTTCGTAGTAAAGAAAGAGCGAGCCATCGAGCACATCGCCGAGGTGCGTCCGCTTCACGGCAAGTGCGGCACCGCAGCCGGCGAAGACCTCGCGCGTGACTTCGTATTCGCCACGGTCCTGCCGGCGAAAGCCGCGGTCCGCGCCGCGGCCATCGCGCAGCAGTTGCAGCCCGGCACTGTTGATAATGGAGGCGTCGTGAGCGAAAACGAGCTTTGAGACCGCGGCGGCGGCTTGCTTCTCATGCAGCACCAGCAGCAGTTCTTCGAGCCAGAATGGGTCAGGTAGCGTGTCGTTGTTGAGCAGGACGAGTGTGTCGGAGGTGGCTTCGCGGGCGGCGATGTTGTTGCCTTCGGCGAAGCCGACATTGTGCCGCAGACGGATGAAACAGCTATTCGGATAGAGCTTTTCCGCGAGTGAGAGCGACTCATCGGCTGAGGCATTGTCGACGACGATGACTTCGAATTCATCGCGCGGAATGGACTGCAGCTCCAACGCGGCCAGGCAGGCGGCGAGCTTCGACCCGCCGTTGTAATTCACGATCAGCACACTGGCGATCACGCGGCGATCGGCTTGGCGGCTCGCTCGTAGGCCGCGATGACTTCCTGAGCCGGGCCGCTGGCGATGATCTCACCCTTAGCCATCCAGATCGCCTTGTTGCACATCGCCTTCACCGAGCCGAGATCGTGGCTGACCATCACCATCAGCCGGGCAGTGGCCATGAGGTTTTTCATGCGGGCGCGGGCCTTCATCTGGAAGGCCATGTCGCCGACGCTCAAGACTTCGTCGATGAGCAGGATTTCGGGCTCGCTGACAGTGGCGATCGAGAACGCGAGCCGGATCGCCATGCCGGCGGAGTAGTAGCGCACGGGCGTGTCGAGGAACTGACCGAGTTCGCAGAACTGCTCCACATCGGCGATCTTGCTCTGGAGTGTTTTGGGTGTTTCGCCTTGGAGATAAGCACGAAATGCGATGTTTTCACGGCCCGTGGCGTCGGGCTCGAAGCCGAGTGTGATGTCGAAGAGTGAGCAAATGCGCCCTTCGACGCGGCAGGTGCCACGCGTGGGTGGGTAGACGCCGGCCATCATTTTCAGCAGCGTGCTTTTGCCCGCGCCGTTGTGCCCGATCACACCGACCCGGTCGCCGTCCTGCACGTGCAGATTCAGATTGCGAAGCGCCTGCACGCTGAGCTTGGGGTTCATGCGGTTGAGGAACATGCCGTTGAGCAGGTATTCCTTCAGCGACAACCGCGTTGCCCGGCGGAGGGTGAAGGTGAGATCGAGGTTGGTGAGTTCGATGGCGGCCATGGTGCTCACAGGTGGAAGATGACGCGTTTCTGCAGCCACGCCATCGTGCCGCACGCCAATGCAAAGGCGACAAGAGTGATCCCGCCACACTGGAGGTAGCGTTCCATGTTCGGGCCTTCGCCGCCCAGCAGGCTGACGCGAAAGAGATCGATGAAGTACGCGGCGGGGTTGATGTCGGCGATCCAGCCGAGATCCTGCTTGTCGAGCATGTCGCGGGTGTACATCACCGGCGTGAGGAAAAACATCAGTTGCGTCAGCACTTCCGCGAGGTGCTTGGTGTCGTGGAAAAAGACATTCGCAAAGCTCGCCAGCGTGGCCAGGCACCAGCCGAAGACCATCATCATCAGGATAGCCGGGATGAGCATGGGAAGCACAGTGAGGGCGGAGAGCTTGTTCTGCAACAGCACGATCGCCAGCACCACGGCACCGAGCGCAATGGCAAAGTGGATGAATAAGCCAAGCGAAGTTCGCAGCGGGTAGATCGCAAACGGCAGCGGACATTGGCGGATGTAGGCTTCCGAGCGGATGAACGAGTCACACCCCTGCAGGATCGAGGCGCTGAGGAAGCTCCAGACGGCCATGCCCGCGAGCAGGATCGGCGCGAGGCTACGCCAGTCTCCCTGGCCGAGGATTTGGCCGAACGCCACGCACCACACCGCCGTCATCGCGAGGGGGTTCAGCAGCGACCAGCCGATGCCCAGCACGCTGCGGCGATAGCGGTTGCGCAGATCGAGCCGCACGAGCGACAGCCAGAAATGGCGAAAACGCCAGATACTCGTCAAATGCTGGATCATCCGTGATCCTGAGGGTGTGGTAGAGGAAACTAACCTCTTTCGCCGAGCCTGCCAAGAGCAGATGCGCCGCGGCCTGGCCTTTCCGGTGTGCGCACCATTTGATTTAGGCACGAGCCCGGTAGCTGCAGGCTTCTCCTGCGGAGTCAGCGTCATTATGCAGGCTGAAGCCTGCGGCTACCGATGGATGGCCAAATCCAGAGGCACACCCGCTTCCGCGGTTCGGCGCTTGCTTTCGGCGAGCGGATCGATTATTCTTGTCTAACTCCCGACACGAAGGACCGCCATGACCTCGCGACCGGCTGCTGAGGAATACTTTCAGATCAAGCGGCAGGGCGGTGTGGCCGTGATTGTGCCGTCGCCGGAGGTGGAGACGCTGCCGGAGGCGACAATCAACACCGCTGCCGCAATGGTGATCGCACCCCTGAAGGACGATCCGCCAGAGCATGTGATCATCGATCTCGAAGGGGTCCGCTACTTCGGCTCAGCGTTCATCACGTTCCTGCTACGCTGCCACCTGCCGGTAAAGCAGCAGGGAGGCGAGCTGGTGATCGCCGGCGTGAACGACCGCATCCGCGAACTGCTCCGCACAACTGCACTGGACACGATCTGGGCACTTTACAACACCCGTCAGGAAGCACTCGACGCACTCGCGGCCGATTGAGCTTTCCGCTTCTCCTCCGCGGATGAGCCACGCAGATAGAGCGGCTCCACCGCGAAGAGTGCGTCCCGCGTCAGCGGTTGCAGCCGTCGACTGGCGGACCAAAGACCTTGCAGAGTTGGCAGGTCCCGCGAGATTGCCGCGGCGAACGTGTAACTCGCTTCCGCGACGATCTTGAGCTCGTGCATCGGCTCCCAATTCCCCGATGCGTGGCGGAACCGCTGGACATAGACCTGACCCCGCAGCGCGTCCGCGACGATGTCGATTTCCTCAGCCGGCGGCACTGCTTCGACAATCGCGTGGAATGTCGGCACGGCGACAAGCTTGCAACCGGTGGCGTAGGCAAAGGTTTTCGCGGAGGCGAGCCCGACGCGGAGGCCGGTGTAGCTGCCAGGACCGATGCCGACAACCACACTCGCGAGCTCCCGGGGTTCAATAGCTTCCACAGTACAGAGCCGTCGCACCGTCTCGGCCAGATCGCGAACATGTCGGCGAGCTTCATCCAATGTCACTTGCTGCACGACGGCTTCACCGCGTGCGAGCCCGACCATCGCGGCCCGCCCGGAGCTTTCCAGCAACAGGTGCAAGTCGCTCACGCCGCTTTCTCAGGCTTGGTGATGAAGCAGCTCAGTAGCACTGCGGCCGCGAGCAGACCGGCGGAGATGTAGAACGCGATATTGAGCGAGCCGGTGGCGTCTTTGAGATAGCCCGCCACTTGCGGCACGAAGAAGGCAAAGCCCCAGCCGAGGAAAACGAGGCCATAGTTCATGCCCAGATGCTTCGAGCCGAAATAGTCGGCGGTGAAGGAGGGCATGAGTGCGAGCCCGCCGCCATACTGCCAGTACGCCACACCGACCGCGAGGAAGAGCAGCGGCACGCTGCCGCTGGCCATGATCGCAGGCATCAGCAGCAGCCCGACGCAGGAGAGTGCGCCGTTGAGCCGGTAGGCGTTGG
>JBGSSZ010000558.1:0-2601 GCA_041736785.1 Limnoglobus sp. | reverse complement strand
GGCCGCCGGCTTCGATGGCGGCTCGCGCGTCGCGGTCTTCGACGGCAAACTACTTCAGAGCGCCATCGTGCCGCCCAAACTGGTCGCCGACTTTTTCGCACTCACCGGTGAAGCTGCGAAACTCCGCAGTGGTATCAGCCTGAGCGCCGGGGACCTGAATGGCGATGGCTTCGCGGATTTGGTCATCGGCACGCCCAGCGGTGGTGCACCGCAGGTGATCGCGCTCGATGGCAAGGCCGTACTGACCGATTCCACGCTCGCCACGCAGTCGCCGCTGGCCAGCTTCTTCGCCTACGACAGCCGCTTCCGCAACGGAGTCCGCGTTGCGGTGAAGGATGCCGATGGCGATGGCCTCGCCGACATCATCACCGGCAGCGGACAGGGCAACTTCACTCAGATGCGCGGATTCATGGGCACAGGTGTGACTGCATCGCCGCTGGAGGCCGCAGTCGCCACCTTCCTCGATCCCTTCTCCACGGTGAAGAACGCCGGGCTTTATTCGGTTGGCGTCGTGGTCGGTTGAGCCATTTCCCGTTTGCAAGGCCCGGCGGTGTCGTCATAATGATGGCATCACCGGGGCTGGCACCATGTTTCTCGCACTTGCGCTCTGCATCGCTGTGGCGGACGACGGCACGTTCAACGGCTTGAAAACCGCCGAGTGGATCGCGATGTCGAAAGACGATCCGATCCCGCGGAAGCGCAAAGCAGCCGTAATCGCGCTGGGGCAACTCGTTACTGAGAAATCGAGAGACAAGGTCCTGACCGCCGTGGCCCGAGCGATGCGCTCCGACAGCCAGGCCTCGGTGCGGCTACAAGCCATTCTCGTCCTCGGTCAGCAACCGGCAGAATTCCTCGCAGCCTATATTCCCGATTTGACCGAAGGCCTGCGCGATGAGAAAGACGCTCAGGTGAAGCGCGAGCAGGCTGTCGCGCTCGGGCGACTCGGCAAAGCGGCTCAAGCCGCGGTACTGCCACTGATCGATGCTCTCAGCGGGGACGCGAAGGTGAAAGTGGCGGCAGCGGAAGCACTGGGTCGGATCGGCTCCGGCGCGAATGCCTCGGCCCCGGCGCTCCTGCCTTTGGTGAATGATCCTGATCGTGCTGTGAGAAACGCCGCTGTCTTCGCTCTGGGCCGCGTCGATCCTGCCGACCCTGATGCCGTGGTCGCCGCTCTGGTGAAACTGTTGGCGGATCTGAAAGTCAAACACGCCAAGCTCGTGCCTTCTGCGGCTCTAACGGGTGGCGGCGTCGCCAACGCTCGCGAAAGTGACCTAGTTGCGGCAGCAGTGGTCTCGATCAGTCTGCTTGGCGTGAAGACAAATGAGGTGGTCCGCGCCTTGGCAGAGCAGGTCGGCGATCCCGATGCCGAGGTGCGTTTGCAGACGGTGCTGGCGTTGGGCAAGCTGACTGTGGCGGCCAGAGCTGCAGAAGCAGAACTGAAAGTCGCGGCTCGTCGGGACAGTGCGACAGTCGTGCGTGTGTACGCGATTCATGCACTCGCGGCGGCCAACGCCCTCGAACCGGAGCCGTTGATTTCGTTTCTCGGCGAATGTCTGAAGGCGGATCCGGAACCGGATGTCCGCATTGCGATCGTTCAGGAACTGGGTGGCATGGGTGCCAAAGGCACTGCAGGACTAGGAATATTGCGTGAGGCGCAACGCGACACCCAGGTGAAAGTTCGCGAGGCAGCGAAGGTGGCTATTCGCCGCATCACAAAGCCTGTGCAGTCTGAAAAACCGTAAAGCGTCAGTTTTTATATTCTGAACCGTAATTTATTCGCATTTCCAATGATCTCGCTATTGTTTGACAAACATTTCATTTTTTAATTCTTGAGGCCAAGTCAGAATAAATCGTTTGACTCTAGCGCTCGTCGTACTAGATATGCAGTATGAGCGGGGAATTCAGTCGCAGGCTTAGTGACTTTCCCGCTCGCGAACGAAATCTATCGAACGAGGAGACTCAATGCCTTTTCCCGGCGGGCTGACAGCCGGGTTGGCGTTTTTGCCGACTTGGTTGCAGGAGGAACAAAATGATGCCGCCACCTTCGACGCGCTTCTCCGCAGCTGGGTTCGTGCCTCGGGATGGAAAACGGCCGGGCTCGCCTGGCCGCTCGGATCGCCAAAACTGGTCCTCGTAGCTCATCCCGATTCTGTTGAAACACGAATGCAGCCGCCAACCGAATGGCACGATGTCGGCAACTCCCTGACCGACGCCCAGAGCACAGTTGTGTGGCAAGTTCCGCAAAGTTCAGGCCGGCTCTATACACTATTCCAACCCCCCGGACGGTCCGCAGGATTGCTCTGGGTCGAGCGGGAGAGCGAGCCGTGGAAAGATGAAGACCGGGTTTACCTCCGTTTGTCGGCTCGGCTGATCGAGCGATCCCAGGCACTCGGAGCGCGGATCGGGCCCAGCATCGATCCCGAGCGACTGCAGCAGAGACTGGCTGATGCGTCCATCATTGCAGGTCGCATGGCCCATGACTTCGACAACATTCTGACTGGGATTATCGGTTTCGCCGATCTGACGCTGCCGCTAATCGCCGCCAACCCTCAGCCGGCGAACTACGTGCAGGAGATCGCCAAGGTCGGCCAAGCCACCGGC
>JBGSSZ010000522.1:0-2894 GCA_041736785.1 Limnoglobus sp. | reverse complement strand
GCCAGGGCCTCGGCGGCAAAGTGCTCGACCTCCGCAGCGCCATCGCCACCGGTATGGTCGTCTTCGCGCTGTACTTTTCCTGCGTCTATCTGCTGCCGACGCTCAACTGCGAAGAGCGTGAGCGCGGGGTGCTGCTCGCCCAAGCTCTCTCGCCGGCGTCGCCCATCGAAATCCTCGCAGCGAAGTTTCTCTTCTATCCGGTGCTCGGCATCGGGCTCGCCGCGATCATCGCCGGCATCTACAAGCCCGCCGTGCTGTCGAGCCTGTTCTTCTGGCTGTCGCTCGTCAGCGTCGCGGCGGCGTTCCTCGGCATCGGCATGACCATCGCCACGCTCGCCAAGACGCAGCGGGCCGCCTTCCTCGGCGCGATGTGCTACCTGCTCAGCGTGAGCCTGATCCTGTTCATCGCCAGCACCAACGGCATCGCGTTCATCTCGTATCTGGCGGTCGAGTTCCACGGTCCGCGGATTCTGCACGCGGCACTTTCAAGCGAAGTGGCCTCGAAATACTGGCTGCATCTCGGTGCCACCGCGGTGCTGGCCTGTGTCTGGATGACCGTCGCCGCCTGGCTCTTCCGTCGTCGCGGCTGGCAATGACCGCTCGAAAAAATGCTCCCGCGTCTTGACCGCCTGCGTAAAATGCGGCGTCGCGGAGGGCGAAGCACTCTTCGACATTGATACCCCGGCACCCTCGGTCGCGTGCGGCCGTCTCGCAAGAGACGCTGCGCCGACCGGGGGTGCCTTCGTTTTGGCGCGGCGAACCTGCACCGCCGACGACGTGTCTGAGGAGGCAATATGACCACCGATCTGTTCAGCAATCCGATGGGCTTCCTCGCGGCCGGGGGTCTGATGACCCTCGTCGTCACGATGTGGAGCAAGATCAAAGGCCTCGCCTGGCGCGGGATCGGCCTGCTGATCGCCCGCGTGGAGATCCCCACCGAGAGCGCTCACGAAGCTGTTGTGGCATATCTGATTGCACGCTTCCAGCGCTCCCGCAACTACGACCGCATGTATGGCGCGACCTGGGAATACCAGCGCGACGGCCGCTACGGGCTGATCCCCTACGAAGTCTTCGGTAGCCGCTCGCTGATCCTCTGGAACGGCTGGTTCCCCTTCCTCTTCAGCAATTCGCAGGAAAAGAAAGCTTCGAGCGGCAAGAAAAGCGACGGCGACACACCGAGCGGCGTCACCAAGGTCCACAGCACGATCACGTTCCTTCGTGGCACGCTCGACATCGAGCAGATTCTGCGCGAAGCCTGTGACAACCGCAATCAGCTGTCGTGGATGGTCGAAGACGATGAAGCGGTGAAAAAGAACCGCTTTGTGATCCATTACATCCCGCCCCGCGGCGACGACGACGACGACTACGGCGGCTCCAGCGACGGGCTCTCGTGGTATCAGCAGGGGGCTTACCGCCTGCTGGCGCACACGCCGGAGCAGCTCGGCAAGAGCCGCATCTGCAAGGGCAGCGCGCTCGAAAATCTGATCTTTCCCAAGCGGGTGAAAGACCTCATCCACGAGATCGAGCTCTGGCGCAAGAGCAAGGACTGGTATCAGGAGAAAGCGATTCCCTGGAAGCGGGGCATGCTGCTCTACGGCCCGTCCGGCACGGGGAAGACCGCACTCGCCCGGGCGTTCGCCGAAGACTTGAACATGCCGATCTACGTCTACAACCTCGCGGAGATGAGCAACCATGACCTGACCAAAGCGTGGGCCGAGATGCAGATGAATGTGCCCTGTATCGCGCTGATTGAGGATATCGACAATGTGTTCCACGGCCGCGAGAACGTCAGCCGCAAAAACGCGGGCATGTTCAGCATGATGGCCGCCCCGAAGAAAGACGACGACGACGGCAAGAGCCAGCGCGGTGGCATGTTCGCCGCTCCGCTGACCTTCGACACGCTGCTGAACTGCCTCGATGGCGTCGAGCGTGCCGACGGCATCTTCACGATCCTGAGCACCAACGATCTCAGCAAGATCGATCCGGCTCTCGGCCAGCCGCGAAAAGCTCACGACGGCAGCACCGAGTTCATCAGCACCCGCCCCGGCCGCGTTGACAAAGCCGTCGAACTCACCTTCATGGAGAGTCAGGACAAGAAGCGGATGGCCGCCCGCATCCTCGGCAACTTTGAAGAGGAGCATCTGAAAATGGTGGCGTTCATCGACAACTACCCGGATCTGCAGGAGACGCCCGCACAGTTTCAGGAGCGCTGCGCTCAGGTCGCGTTGAAGTGCTTCTGGAACGAGAAGCAAGCGCGCGACGCCGAACCCGCGCGGGAGCAGACCGCAGTGGCTACCCACTGACCAGAGCGCTGGCGCAGGCCAGCTGGGTGATCTCGCGTTCGCTGATGAAGCCAAGTACTGGGCTCGCAGACTCCGCACGCACGACCGCGATCCGCGCTGCTGTCTCGTGCAGCGCGCGGAGCACGTCGGTCATGCGATCCTCCGGCCCGACGGTCACAAACCCGACAGCCTCACCGTTGCGGGGATTGTGGACCGTGCTCACCGCGTTGCCCGGCCCCATCACCATCACCACCTGTCCGCGGGCCAATGCCGTGGGCACGGTGCTCGCATCGCTGACGACCGCGAAGTCTGCCGACATCACATGCCGACTGCGACGCTCGCCATCCCACGCCTGCAAGCCTTGCGGCACGACATGCCCGCGCCGCTGAAGCTTCAGCGTGTAGATCGTCGCCGGGAGCAGCCACTGCCGCACGGCTGTCGCGATGACGACGGTGAGAATCACCGGCAGGATCACCGTGTAGTCGCGAGTCATTTCGAAGGTCATGATCGTCGCCGTCAGCACAGCACCGGTCGTGCCGCCGACCATCGCGGCCATTCCGGCAATGGCGAAATGCACGGGGTTGAGCGCCGCGCCGGGCAGCAGCGCGTTGA
>JBGSSZ010000506.1:0-7445 GCA_041736785.1 Limnoglobus sp. | reverse complement strand
TGACCGGCACGACCATCGAAGCGGAACTCGGTGCCACAAGCCCGGTGATCGTCCGCTGGCGCAGCGGCGGCCTGATCGACACCGCGGCCCGCATCGCTGCGGACTGTGCCACTCTCTGGGATCTCAGCGCCGGCGATGCCGCCGTCACCGCGGCGTACAGTCTGCGCGTCAATGAAGGGGCACCAGCCCGGCTCGTCTTCGAAATTCCCGCGAACCTCGAACCGGGCCGGCTCAGTATCCGCAGTGCGGACGGTGCAGTCATCGGCATCAGCGAAGGCACGCTTTCCGCGAATCCCGCTGGCCCGCGGACCTACACCGTCACACTTCAGCAGCCGCTCGAAGGCACCAACACCGTCATCCTGCGGCTCGTGTCGCTCGTGCCGTTGAGTGCGACGCCGCAGTTGAGCACCGTGAAGATTGTTTCCGCCCGCGAGTCGTCGTGCTATCTCCTCGCCCGCGTCGCTGGTACGGTCACGCGCTGGGAGCAGCAGGGGTTGAAGGCCAGCACAGTCGAGGCGGGCATCAGCGATCTCGGAAGCATCCCGGAATTGAGCCTGGAGCGGCTGCCACTGCCGCGGGTGTATCAGTGCGAAACCGGCAAGGAGTGCTGGCTGCGGCCCGTGGTGCAACCGCCCGCGCTGCCGATGCCGATTTCCGAAGACACGGCCTGGCAATTCGGCACGCAGGCGATGATCGAGGCACGCCTGCACTACAGCAAAGCCGCGAACCTGGCCGAAGTGGAATTCGACGTGCCTGCCGGTGTGGCTCTCAGCGATGTGGTCGCACCCGATCTGGCGGGCTGGTCGCGGGCGGGGAACCGCGTTCGCATCTGGTTCCGGGCGGTGCCGAAGGACTTGACCGTGAGATGGTTCGGCACGTGGGCGTTGCCGAAGCTGCCGGCGTCGTTCGAGCTTCCCCAGCCGGCGCGATCCGCAGCGCACAGGATCGTGCGGCTGCGGACTGTCGATGGCGTGCGCCTGCACGTCGAGCCGGGTTGGCCGCGTGCGATCACCTTCACTCCCGGCGAGATTGCACTCTCCGCACCGGAGCCGGTCACCCCGCTCAAGTTGCGGCTCGAGCGACGGTAATACTCACTTCGCCAGATCGACGCAGATCAGTTCCTTGTCGTTGCGGGCGTACATTTTCTTGTCGGCGAAGGCGGGCATCGACCAGACCACGCGGCGACCGAATGCCTTGCCGGTGGCTTCGAGCAGCTTGGCACGGTCGATCTCCTGGTATTTCTCTTTGGAGAGTTTGCCGATGACGAGGTCGCCCTGCTCGGTGAAGAAGAAGTAGCGTTCGCCGTTTTTGACGATGAAGGCAGTGCCGCTGGGCAGGGCCTTCTCGCCGCCAATGGGCCCGGTGCTGGTCCAGAGCCGGTTGCCGCTGGGAAGCTCGACGGCGAACATTTTGCCGTCTTCGTTGTAGCCGTACATCATGCTGCCATCGAGGAAGGGCTGGACGTTGACAGGGCAGATGCCGAGGTCTTTTTCGTTGCGCCAGACCTTGGTGGCCGTGGGCACGCCGCCCTCGATGCCAAGCTTGAGCATGAGGTTTTTGCCGCGGTAACCGCCGACGAAGAGGTTTTCACCACTGACGACGGGGGTCATAATGATGGAGCCGCTAGTGGCGTCGTAGTCCTGATTCCAGAAGCGTTTGCCGGTTTCGGGGTCGAGGCCGCGGATGAAGTTCGGGCCGGTGACGATCACCTGCCGCACTCCGCCGATGGTGGCGAACTGCACGGGGCTGTAGCCCTGCTCGCTCTGGCTGCCGCTTTTCCAGAGTTCGTCGCCGGTGTCTTTATCGAGGGCGACGATGTGGTTGCCGTTGATGCCGCCGAGCGTGAAGAGCTTCTTGCCGTCGATCACCGGATGGGCGGCGTAGCCCCAGAGTGCGGGCTTGGCACCGTAGATTTTCGTCAGTTCCTTG
The DNA here is from genome assembly GCA_041736785.1 of Limnoglobus sp. Taxonomy (GTDB): domain Bacteria; phylum Planctomycetota; class Planctomycetia; order Gemmatales; family Gemmataceae; genus JBGSSZ01. The sequence continues at coordinate 5,516 of JBGSSZ010000506.1, read as the reverse complement.
GCCCAGATTTCCTTGCCGTCCTCGGCATTGAGGCAGGCGAGGTGCCCCATCGCGCCGAGCGTGTAGACCTTGCCGTCATGCACCAGCGGTGTGCAACGTGGTCCGTTTGGGTAGCTGATGGAGTAAGTCACAGGCGTCTCATACTTCCAGAGTTCCTTGCCGTCGGTGCTGAAGGCGATGACGCGTTCGGTGCCGCTGGTGGGATTGCGTTTGAAGTTGCCCCCGCCGTCGTCAGGTGCGTCGGTGGCGTAGTCCATGACGAACACTTTGCCCCCGGCGACCGCCGGCCCGGCGTAGCCGACTTTGACTGGCACACGCCAGAGCACTTTGGGCCCGCCCTCGGGGAACTTCTCCAGAATGCCGGTATCGTGCCAGACGTTGTCGCGGGTCGGCCCCATCCACTGTGGCCACTCGGAGGCTGTCGGTGCGGTCAGGGTCAAGGCTAGCAATGCGGTCGTGAACATTATCAATCCTCACTCTCGGTTTCGTTGCAGAACATCTTAGGCACGCAGGGCTCAAGCGGTCGAAATCCGTAGCTTGACGTTACCCACCTCATGGAGCGTTCGCAATGAAAGTTGTTTCGACACTGCTCGGCATCCTCACATTGGCCGGCACACTCGCAGCCGCGGAGCCGGACAAGAAACTGTACGAGCTTCGCGTCTATTGGGCGAACGAAGGCAAGCTCGAGGCCCTGCACAGCCGCTTCCGCGATCACACTTTGAAGCTCTTCGCCAAGCACGGCATGACCAACGTCGGCTACTGGGTCCCGGTGGACAACGGCGACAACCGCCTGGTCTACATGCTGGCCCACAAGGATCGGGCCGCCGCGGATGCCTCGTGGAAAGCCTTCGTTGGCGATCCCGACTGGAAGAAAGCCTACGCCGAGAGCATCAAAGAAGGCAGGTTGGTGAAGACGCTCGAACGCTTCTACATCAATCCGGCCGATTTCTCACCGCCGATCGCGGCCAAGGATAGCAAGACCGAGCGGATCTTCGAACTGCGGACCTACGTCGCGACGCCGAAAAATCTCGAAGCGCTCCTCAGCCGCTTTCGCGATCATACCGTGAAGCTTTTCGAAAAGCACGGCATCACCAACGTCGGCTATTGGACGCTCGCGGAGGAGAAGCCGACCAACGGCAAACTTCTCGCCGCAGCGTCGCCGATGGGCAGCCATAAATCGGAAGCGGAGTCGGATGCATCCGCGAAGGGGACCGCACTCGTCTATTTGCTCTCGCACGCCAGTGATGAAGCGCGGAAGAAGTCGTTCGACACGTTCCGCGCTGACCCGGCCTGGATCGCTGCGAAGTCAGCGAGCGAATCAAAAGCCGGTGGCCCACTGACCGTAAAAGACGGCGTGAAGTCGCTCACGCTCAAGCCCACCGATTACTCGCCGACCAAGTAGTCTTCTCAACCAGTCCGCAGCGCAAGCAAGGCAACAAGAAATTCCCTTGCTTGCGCTGCGGACTGGTGAAAAGTCGCTATTCCACGACTTCCAGATTCTTCCCGTCCGTCACGATGATCTGCTGTTTCTCCTGATACGTGCTGACTTTGCCCTTGATGCGGACGGTCTTGCCCTTGAGATCGTCCGGCTTGACGTCTTTCCATTTACCCTCGGTCAGCGCCGCACCGGTGATCACGATCGTGAAATTGTTCTCGTCCCGCGAGCTTGGCTCGCTGTTCAAAAACACTCTGCGACCATCCTTGGTTTTGCCGGTTGCTCTCACTTCAAACTGCACGCTCACCTCGTCGCCGACTTTCTTCATCGCGTCAGCGGCTCCGATCACGCCTTCGGGAAGCGGTTTGGGCTTGCCGGCGGGCTTGGTGTCGGCATTGAATTTGTCCCCGCTGGCAGCCTGTTCGTTCGGCACGAGCATCCCGGCGCGGATGTCGTGACGCACGACCGTGTGGCCCTCTTCGTCGTGGAGTTGCAGGCTCACGAGCGGGCTGGTCTGGCGACTCCAGTCGATCTCGATGATGCCGTAGTTGTTGCCGAAGGGCACGGCCGCGACTCGGTGGCGGTTCTTCTCCGGCGGCCGCCACGAAGTCGTGGCCTGATTGAAGCCGCTGCTGGTGAGATCGTAGAGCGGGTAGGTGATGGCGTCGGTGCTCATGGAAAGTTCCGCCAGATGCCGGTCACCGCTCAGGACGATGACGCCGTTGGCCTTGGTGTCGCGGAGCAGCTTGAAGAATTTCGCCCGCTCGAGCGGCATGTTCATCCACTTCTCAAAGGGATGATCCTCAGAGAGTACCTGTATGCCCGAGCAGATCAGGCGGATCTCAGCGGGTTGCTTGAGTTGTTCTTCGAGCCAGGCCCATTGCTCGGCACCGAGAAAGGTCGCACCCGGATCGCTGTTGGGGATGTACGGCGTGGTCCTCACCCGGGTGTCGAATTTGCCCTTGATCGCGCCGTTCAGGTGATAGCGGCCGTCGAGCATGATGATCTGCACACGCTGGCCGGGCGGGCCGAAGATCTCAGCGTGGTAGACACCCTTGCGGCTGCGTCGCGGCGAGTCGGCAGGCACACCGTAGAAATCGAGCAGGACTCGCTGAGCGTCGTCTTTCAAGGCCCAGGTGGTGTCGCCGTCGTTCTTGCCGTAGTCGTGGTCGTCGTAGACACCGAGCATTGGCACACTGCTCTTGATCGCCTGAAACGCCGGCACGGCGTCAAGCTGGTCGTACTTGCTCTTGAGCAGTTCGGGGGTGACCTTCTGCTTCTTGTCGAGGTCGGCGTAGATGGTGTCGCCGAGCAGCAGCAGCAGTTCGGGTTTGTCCTTGGCGATGGCCTCCCACGTCGGGCAGGGCTTGTCCTGATCGGCACAACTGCCAAACGCGATTTTGGACAGTGGCTTGCTGGCATCGACTTTGGGCTGCGCCAGTGCGGGCAGCGCGAATGCAAGCAGGAAGAGAAGAGCGCGTTGGTACATCTCGGAAACCCTTGTGATGCTGTTCAAGATATGGTAGCCGCAGGCATGCGCTACTGAATGGGGAATGCCAGCTTGATCGCGTTGAGCAGCGGGGTGGCGTACACGCCGAGGGTGATCGTCCCCAGTGCGCAGAGCACGGCGGCGACCACGGGGCCGAGGCCGGTTGACTTGGCATCCGGATTGAGCGGCATCCGCAGGTAGACGATGCCCAGCAGTCGCAGGTAGTACATCGCACCGATCGCAGCATTCACAGCGAGGATCACCGCAAGCACGCGGTACATCACGCCGAGCCCGCTCGCGGAGGGAGCGTCGATCAGCCCGAAGAAGAGCATGAGCTTGCCGTTGAACCCCGCGGTGAGCGGCAACCCGATCATGCTGAAAAGCGCGATGGCCAGACATGCCGCCGCGACGGGATTGGTCTTGGCCACGCCCGCGAGATCGTCGGCGTTGTCCACGATCCGCGAGTCGCTGCCGATCGCAATGATCGCCGCGAAGAAGCCGAGCGCCATCAGAGCATAGGCGATCAGATAGAAGAGCAGGCCGTCGACGCCGACGAGGTGGTCGGGCCCGTCCTCGCCGGGGGCATAGGCAGTCGCCGCGACAAGACCGAGCAAGAGGTACCCGGCGTTGGCGATGCCGGAGTAAGCCATGATGCGCTTGAGGTTTTCCTGGATGAGCGCCATGAAGTTGCCGAGCGTCATGGTCACGGCGGCCATAACCCAGAGCATCAGCGGGATCTGCGTGGCGTTCGAGAAGGGCAGTTCGGTGAGCGAGGGTGCGGTCAATCCCAGCAGGCGGATGAGCACCACGAACCCCGCGATCTTCGGCAGCACGGCGAGTTGGGCAATCGCCGCGGTCGGGCCGCCCTGATAGACATCGGGTGCGTAGTAGTGGAACGGCACGGCTGCGATGCGGAAGCCGAGCCCGGCAATCACGAGCACCATACCGAGAATCGCCATCGGCGACGCATCGCTCTGGTGCGCCGCGGTGAGCGTTTGCACCAGTGCGGTGATGTTGGTGCTGCCGCCGAGGCCGTAGAGATACGAGAGCCCGAAGAGCAGCACCGCCGAGGAGAAGATGCTGAGGAGGAAATATTTCGCGGCCGCTTCCTGCCCGGCGGGGCCGCGCTGCGGCAGATAGAGCAGGATGTAGGTCGGGATGCTGATCATCTCGAGGGCGACGAAGAGCGTGACGAGATCGTTGGCCCGGGCGACCAGCGAGCAACCAGCGAGGGCGACGAAGAGGCAGCCGTAGTATTCCCCCGCGATGCCCGAGCGGGCTTCCTTGGTGCTGAGGAAGAGCAGGACGAAACCGGTGCCGAGCGTGAGCCAGCGGATGATGCTGGCAAAATTGCTGGGGAGAATCGGCGCAATGGTGAACAGGTTTTCGGTGAGTGGCTCCGCACCGTGCCAGTGAGTGGTGAAGCCGCCACCGGGGAGTTTGTGAAACGACAAATGAATGGCGAAGGCGAGCCCGGCCGCGGTGAGCAGGCCGAAGAGTGCGAGCGTCCAGTTCAGCCCGCGGACTTTGAGCAGCATGCCGTGGCAGAACAGAAGACACGCGAACGCCACGAGCGCGATCTCCGGCAGCGCGTGCATCAGCGAGCCGGTGAGGGCGTCGAGGATCGGTTTGTTGTCAAAGGTGGTCATGATGTTTAGCCGCAGATAAACGCAGATGAAACGCAGATCAGAACCAAATTTGCGTTTTCACCTGCGTTCATCTGCGGCATTCTCTTTGTAATCCGCGGGACTCTTCTGTGTGGGGTTCAGTCGCGTCCTTGCGGCTTCGGCGGCACTCACTACACGCTGCACATCGCCGCGCATCGTGTCGAGCACCGGCTGCGGATACAGACCGAGCGACAGGCAGAACGCGACCAGGATCGTGAACGTCAACTGCTCCCGCGGCGAGATGTCTTTTTGCTCCGCCAGCGTCTCAGGCTCTTTCACTGGCCCGAAGAAGACCTTGCGAACCATCGTGAATGTGTACCACGCCGTGAGGAAAATCCCTGCTGCGGCACAGGCTGCGAGGGCGAATCCGGCCGCGGCCAGGTTACGCGGATCGAAGAGTCCCGCCAGCATGAGCACCTCGCTGACGAAATTGCACAGCCCCGGCAGGCCGACGCTTGCAAGGCAGATCACGATCATGAAGAACGCATACCGGGGGAAGACCGCCATCAGGCCGCCGTAGTGATTCATATCGAGCGTGCGGTAGCGGTCGGCGAGAAACGCCAGCAGTGCGAACATCGCCCCGGCGACGAGGCCGTGATTGACCATGTGCAGTGTGGCACCCGCGAGCGACTCCGGTGTGAGCGCGAAGAGGGCCAGCACGAGGAAGCCGAGGTGTGACACGCTGCTGTACGCGGCGAGCAAACGGAGATCTTTCTGACCGTAGGCACAGAACGCGGCGTAGATGATGCCGATGGCCCCGAGCGTGCCGACCCACGTGAAGCCGTACTGCACCGCGGGCTCGGGCACGAGCGGCAGCACAATCCGCAGTATGCCGAACGTGCCGAGTTTGGCCATCACCGCGGAGAGGAAGAGCGTGATCGCGAGTGGAGCCTCGGCGTAGGCGGCGGGCAGCCAGGTGTGGAAC
>JBGSSZ010000105.1:0-2856 GCA_041736785.1 Limnoglobus sp. | reverse complement strand
CCCCAGCGGGCCGCATGCTCCCGCGGCCATCGGCAGGCGCGATCTCGCGTGCGATGCACTGCGGCCGCCACCGCATCCCAGGAAAATCCCTGCGCGCGGAGCTCCGCCGCACGCTCGAGCAGGTCATCGGTCACACGTGCCATGTCGGCCCCTCATGGTGTCTTTATGTACACTCACATCGGCGACGGGGATGTCAACCGCGAGTGTTGAAGATTTGTCCAGATTGAACCCGGCAGCCGTGGTTCTTGTCGCTGGAGTGGGAAGGTCCTAGACTGGAATTCGACGGAGGGGTGGCTGAGTGGTCGAAAGCACGGCTTTGCTAAAGCCGCGTACGGGTAAAACTGTACCAAGGGTTCGAATCCCTTCTCCTCCGCTAAGAAAGAGCTAGGTCTCTAAAAACCCTGTTTTGCAGGGTTTTTTCAATTGACAACCCGATTTGCAAGGCGGTTGTCCCGGTTTTGTCCAGTGCTTACCCCGTTTGCTCGTGCCAGAGATGATTGATGATCCGCGGCTCGGGTCTGGCCGGTGCTGCTTGAATCAGTCCGGCAGACGACTGGCGGCTTTTCCGACGCCGTACCGCAATCGCTGGCCCGGCGAACTTGCTTGCGACATTAAAAACAATATTAGAAATAGAGTAATACGATGCGGTGCAACTGGTTGAGTGCAGCAGCGCTGCCTCGCAGTGCGGCACTTGAAAGGTCCTTTTCAAGGAGTGACAGCATGATCTGCAAGTCGAAATTGCCAATCCTGATCGCCATCGCGGTCGGTCTGATGGGAGGTTGGGCCGGAGCCAGTGGCTGGTTCGATTCGCTGGTGAAGGCCGAGCAGGTGGCGGCACCGCAAGCCGTCACCAATTCCACAACCACGGATTCTAGCTGCTGCACAACACCTGACAAAACGATCCTTGCGGCGGCTGTCGATGCCCACAATGCAAAGGTGAATGTGTCTGCCGCTCAGGCTGGCAAAAAGCCGAACATCATGTTCATCATGGGCGATGACATCGGCATCATGCAGCCGGGCTGCTACCATCAGGGCCTGATGGTCGGGGAGACGCCAAACATTGATCGGATTGCCCGCGAGGGCGGGCGCTTCATGGACTACTACGCCATGCAGAGCTGCACCTCCGGGCGATGTGCTTTCATCACCGGGATGTATCCCGTGCGCGTGGGTCTGACAGTGCCTCAGCTTCCAGGTAGCCCAGCCTGGCTGAAGCCCGGTACGCCGAACATCGCCAGAGCACTGCTCGACCTGGGCTACACGACTGGCCAATTCGGAAAAAATCACCTGGGCGATCACGCTGAATCTCTGCCCACAGCCAATGGCTTCCAGGAATACTGGGGCTACCTCTACCACCTCGATGCAATGCAGCAGGTGAGCTTCCCGGACATCAACAAAACCCCGACCGAGCAGGGAATCGCACCTCCGGGACTCAACACGCCGATCAAGGGCCTGACTCCCCCCAAGGGCTCGGTTGATCCCAAGACCAATATCGCCCTGATCCCGCCCCGTCCGATGCTCCTCTGCAAGTCGAAAGACGGCACCCTGAAGAACCAGGAGGTCAAAGATGAAGGCCCGCTGACGCTGGAACGATCGAAGACCGTGGACGAGGAGATTTCGGCACACGTCATCGACTGGCTCGATCGCAACGACCCGAAGACGACCAACAAGCCGTTCTTCTGCTGGTACAACCCGGCCCGCATGCACGTGACTACGGTGCTGTCGGAGAAGTACCTGGCCATGATGGGCGTACGCGGTGGCAAGGACTGGGGTGCCAATGAAGTGGGTATGAAGCAGATGGACGACAACATCGGCTATGTCCTCGAAAAGCTCGAAAAGATGGGTGAGCTCGATAACACCATCATCGTGTTCACCACCGACAACGGTGCCGAGGCGATCACCTTCCCTGACGGCGGCGTCACTCCGTTCAAGGGTCAAAAGGGCCAGGCGTGGGAAGGCGGCTACCGGGCTCCTTGCGTCATTCGCTGGCCTGGCCACATCAAGCCGGGCACGCTGTACAAGGAAATGTTCGCGTCCTTTGACTGGATGCCCACGTTCCTGGAAATTGCCGGCGGCCCCAAGGGCGACGAACTGAATAAGCAAGTCATGGCCGGCAAGTACCCCGGCTTCGTCAAGACCCAACTGGCGGGGATCAATCAGATCGACTACATGACCGGCAAGTCCGAGCATTCTGCCCGCAACACTTTCATCTACTACTCGGGTGCGACGCTGTCGGCGGTGCGCTACAACAACTGGAAATTCTACTACGCGATGGCGCAGCCCGGGCCGGATGGCTGGATCATGCCGCTCACCACCTTCAACTGGACGCTGATTCAGAATATCAAGCGAGACCCGTTTGAGCAGGCGGTCGGCGTGGATCAAAAGACGGCGCAGTCAATGGGCGGAGCGCTTGCTGCGCCGGCGACGGGCTACGCCTACGACTGGAACATTTTGCCCATCGGGCAGATGATTGCACTGCGCCATCTGGAGAGTTTCGAGGAATTCCCGCCAATGCAGGCGCCACCGTCTTACAACTTGGCCCAGGTAATGGAGGAAATTCGAGCACGGAAACGGGCGATTCATAATTCGGGCCACCCGAGCGATTGATCGGCCATGTGAAATCACAGGCGGGCGGCTCGAAAGCCGTCCGCCTGACTTCGTGATAGCCCTCCGAATGGCAACGAGCGAAATTGTCCCTGCTAACTTGCCTCAGTCATAGTTGCATTTCTGAACACATCTCTCCATTTTGCTTGCTCATGTATCACGACGGAATCTTGAATTAGAGCATTTCTGATTTCCATGTAGCGTTTATGTCAGCTCTTGCTAAGATTCATTCCAGCTCAGGAGGGGCTGCGATGA
>JBGSSZ010000486.1:0-4884 GCA_041736785.1 Limnoglobus sp. | reverse complement strand
CTCGACCGGCCCGCTGGAAGGCGTCAACAACAAAATCAAAACCCTGCAACGCCAAGCCTACGGATACCGCGATGAAGAGTTCTTCCACCTCCGCATCTACTCAATCCACCTGGCCAAGTACGTGCTTCTCGGATGACCCAGAATTCGTGAAAGATGACCCCGAGGCTTACCTCCATGAAGCGATCCGCACGCTCACGGCTGCGGTCGCGAAGGAGGATGCACTCTCCTACGACGAGCCGCCAGACTGGGTCGTGCCGGTCCGCCATGCCCTCGGGGCATTCCTGCATCAGGCCGACCGGCCCGTGAACGCGGAGGCAGTCTATCGGGCGGACCTGGCCCGCGGGCCTGACAACGGCTGGTCGCTGCATGGCCTGTCGCAGTCATTGTCACGACAGGGGCGAGACATGGAGTCCACGCCAATCTCCCAACGAATCAATGAAATTTGGAAACATGCAGACATCAGCATCCCATCATCCTGCCTGTGTGCTGTGGATGCGAAATCACGCGCCAAATGATATGCGAGTGAAGCACTTTGAGTTCAGTGTTTGCACTTCGGAATTGGCTATGACCTCGCTGATTGGCGAAGTCTGCATTTGACTCCCGCTTTCATCGGCGGGAGTCGGAACAGGGTTTTACGTCGCACGTCACGCCGTGCTCAGCCAACATTGACGCCGTTGAGCACGTCCTCGTCGGCTGCGAAGAACGAATCCAGCAGGGTGCTCGTCCGCGGGTTGTAGATCGAGACCAGCGAATCGCCCCCGCTGGCAGCGGCAGTCATCAACTCCACCTGGTCGTCGCCATCCAGATCGAACGCCACGATGTTGCGGCCATTGCGGCTGTTCGGGTCGCCGGCGAAGAAGCTGCGAGTCAGCGTCGGCGTATCGGTCTGCACGAGGGCCTTGCCGTCGAAGATGTTGATGCGGGGCCCGCCGCCGGAGCCGGCACTCACGAAGATGTCGGCGAAGCCATCGCCGGTGAGATCGCCAACGCTAATATCGAACCCGGTGCGGAAGTTGGAGTCGAAGGCGAAAAAGTCGCCGAAGAGGCGGGTCGGCGTCGGGCTGTTGACGGTCGTGCCGTCGAACCCAGCGATGCGGGCTCCACCTCCGGGGCCAGCGGTGACGATCACATCGTCGACACCATCGTTGCTGACATCGCCGATGGCCACGCGGAGTCCCCCGCGGAACTCGGATCCGAAGGCGAAGAAGCTGTTGACGGCGGCGCCATCCTGGAAGAGCGTGACGATCGGCCCGCCGCCGGGCCCGGCTGTGGCGACGATCTCGGCTCCGCCGCCGGGGAGCAGGTCGCCAGCCTCGACGAATACGCCGCCCGTGAAGCTGGGATCGAACGCGAAGAAGTTCTGGATCATGCTGGCGTCAACGCCGCTGAAGACGCGGACATTCGGCCCGCCGCCAGGGCCGGGGCCGGTGATGATATCGGGCACACCATCGGCATTCACATCGCCGATGGCGATGCGGATGCCGCCGTTGAAGTTGCCGTAGGGCTGGAAACGGAAGCGCTCGACGCTGTTGGTGTAGTCGAAGACGCGGACGAAACCGTTGGCCGAGTCGGTGGCGGTGAGCACGAGCGGATTGCTCGCGGTGTTGGGGAAGACGCTGTACGCAGGGGCCGAGGGGCTGACTGCGAGCGCGTCATACGCCGTCAGAGTTGTCGAGAGCGTCTGGCTCTCGGCTGCATTGAGCGGGTTGGCGAACTTCACAGTGAAGGTCGTGTCCCCTGCAGCGGTCGGCACCCAGGTGATCAGGCCACTGAACGGCGCGATCGTTGCCCCGGCCGGCGGGTTGATGAGCGAATACTGCCAACTCGGGTTCTGGACCGCTGTGGGGAATTCAACACTGAACTGGATCGCCTGACCCACGGTGGCAACCCGCGGCGAGGTGGTGTCGCCACGAAACAGCGTGTAGTCGTCGATCAGTGCACCGGAGCGGGCGTAAAACTCGAAGTCGATTTTGTTCTCGTCCACGGTCACGCGCTGGGCGCCATAGTCGCCGTTGTAGCGGAGTTGGCTGCCGGTCACGATCGGCCCGAGGAACGGCGTGAGTGGTGCCCCACCGGCGCCGTTCATGATGTAGGGAATGGCCACCGTGCCGGCGGGGAGGCCGAGCGCGGGAATGGCAGGGTCGGCGATCAGCATCCGCTCATAGCTGTGCACGTGGCCGTACATCACCGCATCGGCACCCCAGGCCTGGAATGGCAGACGCATCCAGGCGCCGTCGAGCCCCTCTTCCGCTTCGTCACCGCTCGATGTATACGGCGTGTGGTGGAAGTACGGGATTTTCCACAGTGCCGTTGAGTTGGCCATCGCATCCTGAAGCCAACGGCCCTGCGGCGACTGAATCGTGTCGACATTGGTAAACGCATTCAACGCCGACCCGGACAGCCCCTCTGTGTTCAGCAGGGGATCTGCAAGCTCGCTGTCGAACGCGAAGAATTCGACCAGCGGCTGCCCCGTGGCCGTGGTGCCCGCGGTGAAGGAATAGAAGTACGGGTCGGCGAGGTCGGTTTTCACGCCCATGCTGTCGATGGTGTAGCCGATCTGAAAGCCGGGCGAGTGGGCAGCGGAGAGCGCGGGGCCGAAGTAGTTGAGATAAGCGTCGAGTTGGTTGCCGGTGAGCCCGACGAGAAAGCCTTCGGGCAGGAAAGTGTTGTCGGACAGGATATCAGCCCAGTCGTGATTGCCGGGTACGGGGAACATGCGGTTGAAGCCGGTGGGCGAGCCGTTGCCGAATTGCCCGGTGTTGATTGGGCCGCCGCTCTGATTGGGAGACAGGGCGGAGGTCGGCGTGTACGGGTAGATGAAATTGCCAAAATAGCGACCGATGTTGCGGTCGATGTGGCTTTGGCCATCGAGGAGATCGATCGACAAATCCGCAGGCAGGAAGTGATAGCTCTGGTTCGCGATGGTCTGGTCTGCGGGGATGCTGAGCGTGATCGTACCTGCCACGGTGTCGATCGCGGCGACGGTGGTGAAGAATGGGAAGTCGTCGGCGATCGGACGGATCGCGGTTCCGATGACATACTGACCCACAGCGACCTCGTCGAAGTTCGTCCCGGTCGGGAAGGTGATCGTGGTGTTGTCATTGGTCGCCGAACCGCCCGTCACGGTCACAGGCAGAAACGGCAGCGCGGCGAGTTCCTCGATCAGAAACTGCCCCGTCGCAGCACTGATCTTCCCCGTCCCCACCAGCAGTTCGATGTCGACGATGATGTTGGCGTCGCTGTTCTCGCCGAAGAGATAGTTGTTGTCGCCGAGAGTCGTGAGGAAATCAGGGTTCCAACTCTGGACGAGTTGGGCGACTTGCTCTTCGGGCTCGGCCGCGCCCACAATTTCGTTGAGACCGTCGTAGATGGAGCCGCCGAGGCCAAAATCGCCGATGACGGCGAACGTGACCGCCGGCGTGAGCCGGTCCTCAAGTTGGTCGACGCGGAGGCGGGTGAGGTTCTTCGCCTGGAGTTGCCACAGCTTGCGGGACATGGGTACCACCTTGGAGGGCCGTCCGGCTTGTGGTGCATCCTTTCGATCCGAACGGCGGGTGTCGCCGAGCGCGGGTCCTGCGCTTCAGTATGGGCAGTTTGGGTAAAAGAGAGGTGCTACTGTAGGCCGATTTTCCAACAGCAACAAGATGCTCCCTTCATGTTTTCGATCAGCAAGCGAGGCACACAACCGCGAGACAGAGCATTGGCATGAGCCGCGGACCGCGGCCAGACTCCGAGCGTTGACGACACAGTTGGCCAGTGCGACGAAACGAAAATCGCCGGGAGAAAACTCTCCCGGCGTTTGGAATCATAGCGTCGCGCCAAAGCGGGCGCTGAACTCGTTGGTGCCGTCGATAGTCCCGTCTGCATTGAAGTCGTACGGTGACGCGCCCTCCGGTCCAGAGGTCGGTCGCGCGGCTCGAATCGAACGCCTATGCTCGTCTGCGTGGAGACCACGGACCCTCACCGGACGAATCCTGGGCGGCCCGTACTTCCATCCGGACGGACCAGCAGCTATCATTCCGCCAAGCGGTCGAGGACCATCGATGCACGGTACGACACGAACTCGGGGTGCCCGACAGCACCGACTCGGTCGGAACGCAACGCACCGTGGACCGCGCCGCAGACCGCCAACCCCTCGTCAGGCTCGGCAATCCTCAGCTCACGAGGAGGTCAATTCTCCCACCCATTCCACACCAAAAAGCGGAAGCAGATTCATGGGGGCACAAAGCATTTGAAGTTAAAGCATAACAGTCAGAGCCCTAAAGGCGTATTATAGACGGTCTTTTTATATATGTTACTTATAATATTTACTTTAAGAAGGCGATAACATGTTGCAGAATGTACTAGGATCCTTGTGTATCAAGTACAATCATGTTGGCCGGTCTCCCAAGCTTTTACGTCGGGCAGGAACGAGGTTCTCAGCAATCGGTATTATTGCCATTATTATTTTCTTCTTTAGTCTCATCGGCCAAACCGGACGATCGCGACCGAAACCAGAATCAATTACAACATCGTTACAAGAGGATCTGCTGAAGGCTGGCTCAAGCGACAAGGCAGCAGAGGCATTTAAAAAGTACTTTGTAAAGTATGACAAAACAGCACTGAAGACTGCTATGCAGGACAAGGATACTAGTATCGCTTTGCAGGCGGCATGGGAGGTTTACAAGACGCCTGGCAAGAGAAAAGATGAAATAGCGTCAAGAAGTGACGATGTCTATGACCCTGAAGGGCAAAAAAAGTTTGGGCTCTTCGCGTCCTATGGTGGGTGAATATGCCCCCATTTCGTCGATTTGTGCCGTGATTACCAGTCATTATTGACTTTTCACCGGCCTCTTTTTCGGCCATGATCACAGTATGGCTCCCGCACACTCCCTCCTCGACCTC
>JBGSSZ010000468.1:0-2590 GCA_041736785.1 Limnoglobus sp. | reverse complement strand
CCGCGGATGAGTCGCCGCAGGTCCGCAACGGAGTGATGGTCGACGACCCGCATGGCCTGGCTCCGGTCGGAAGGAGACCGAGCCTAACCCGACGCCACAGAAAGCGCAAGAGCAAAGGATGCTAAAATCTGGGAAGCGTATTATATTCGGATTTGGAAGAGTAATTGGGAATGAGACGCTTTGTCTGAAGTCTGTGCAGCGTCGGTCGATGACACGAATGGCACTTTAGTTTGTCGCAACTCCTCTTGATGCCAGCCAGACGGCAGCAGGCGAAGTGCTCCTCTACCGTGAGTTGGCGAACGCAAAACTCCTTGCTGCCGGGCAAGATCCAAAAGAGAGGAAGTTCATCGGCCCCTTCGCCGAAGGCGAAACAGGCGTGCCCCCACCAGCGCGCAGGCAGGACATTGAGGAAGTAGTCTTAAGAGTGCATCTCCTCGATGGAATGACAGAAACGATCGGATGCTGTGCGATGTCGAGGACCAAGAGACCTGTGTTGCTCCGAGGTCCTCGATCGCTGCGTCATCAATGTATAAACCGACAGACGCGGGTTCGATGAATTTGAGCCCTTGGTCAGTGTTGCGGGCGACTGAATTTCCTAACCTGTAGATCAGGGAAACAACTACTCCGCCGCTGGAGGATAAGCGTATGACCATCGCTCGCGTACTGATGCCCATGGCACTCATCCTGGTCCTCAATCCGGTCGTACGGTGTGACGAACCGAAAGCCGTCGCAGGGAAGTATCCGTTCGACGTCGCGGTCCGTGGCAAGGGCACCCCGATGATTCTTATCCCGGGGCTCGCCTGCTCGGGGGCCGTCTGGGATGACACGGTCAAGCACTTCGAGAAGAAGTACGAGTGCCACGTCCTGACCCTGGCAGGGTTCGCCGGCGTGCCGCCGCAGGAGGGGCCATTCCTGGTGCCCGTCCGCGACGGCATTGCCCGCTACATCCGTGAGAAGAAGCTCGACCGCCCGGTCGTCGTCGGGCACAGCATCGGCGGGTTCCTGGCGTATGACCTGGGCATCACGGCATCTGACATCGTCGGACCGCTGATCGCGGTGGACGGGCTGCCATTTCTGCCCGCCCTCGCGAATGAGAAGACGACCGCGGAGCAGATGAAGCCGGTGGCCGCGGCAATCGCCAAGCGCATGGCCGACGCGACACGGGCGGATTACCTGCGGCAGCAGGAGGCGACGCTCGCTGTTTGGATCGACGACAAGACCAAGCGGGAACGGCCGCTCAAATGGGGGGCCGATTCCGACCAGGCGACCGTGGGCAAAGCGATGGCCGAGATGATGTCCCGCGACTTGCGAGACGACGTGGCGAAGATCAAAGCCCCGGTCCTGTTGGTCGCCGCCCCGGTAGCGTTTGGAGCCGTGACGAAAGAGCAGGCCCGCAAGCGTTACCTGGCCCAGGTCGCGAAGATCCCCAATAAGAAGGTCGCGGTCGCTGAGAAGTCCAAGCACTTTGTGATGATCGACGAGCCGGAGTGGCTGTGGCAGCAGATCGAGGAGTTCGCGGCAGCGAACCGGCAGTAGGGGAGGGGAGAGTTTTTCAACGGAGGTTGCCAATGCCAGATTACCAGGAGCTTGTTACTAATCGGATCGCAGCGCAAACGGGAACAGGATTCCGCGCCGCCTCAGACCCCGACTTGGCAGTGCTTCGGGAGCTACGATTCCCCGATCCAATCCTCAGCTTCTTTGCCAAGAGTGATGTGGACGGGAGTAGTGGCGAACGAGCCAGTCTGCGGTGCCGTCGGCGATCTTCCAGGCGTAGCTCAGTGCGGAGTTGAATTTCATTGCGAGGCCGGCGACCGTCGGCTGGAAGCCGGACAGGTCCGTGTTCTGCATTTTCGTGCCGTCGGGATACACCACGTTGAACAGCACTGTGTCGGCCAGTGTGGAGAACCTGGTGGCCCGCATCATGATATCCTTCGTCGATGCCCAGCACATGCAGCACCAGCGGAAATGGCGTTGCCACGGGGACTGTGACGTAGTGGTGATAACCACTCGGCCGACCCGACGGATGAGCGACAGCAATCATCAGGAAGGCCTCCTGCGGGCCGGAGAACGATGAGACCCGCCATCGCCGGCACGAACCGCGCGACGACGAATGCCATGTGATGACAGATGCGTCGTGATCAAGACTGCGACGATGACCTCGGTACCGGCTTTCCAGGTTCCGATCAGCGATCGGCTAAACGCGAAGGTCAGTGTGTTCTTGCTATGGTCGAAGACGATCGTATCTGGGTCACAGGCTCTCTACGACGAAGACACCCAAGCCACCGTCGTTGACGTACCCGTTGTGCCGGGCATCAGCAGGGCTAGTCTCCACTGTCAAGCTTCAACTCGCGTTCAAACTGCCGATATTTCGCGACATCAGCCCGAATCTGGCGTATCGAGAAGAGCCCCTTCTGCTGCGATCGGCCGTTCGCAGAGACCTTGGCTTTACCCGCGGCTGTCAGCGGCCCCGTCGCAAACTGCCAGGGCTTGTGGGCCATTGCCGCTATTCGCAGTCGCTCACGGCCCTCCATCGCGATGCCGATGTCGGCTTGCTTCAGGGCCGGGGCGTCGTTCACCCCGTCGCCGGTCA
>JBGSSZ010000326.1:0-3235 GCA_041736785.1 Limnoglobus sp. | reverse complement strand
TCACGCCGCGGCTTACCGAAGCACACCCTCCAATCTGGAAGCCGTCTACTACCACGCCCGCTATCGCTTCGAGCGGTTCGGCCCGCTCTCCTGCTTGCGGTTCATGGCAACGCAGGACGACTGGGGTGATGCGTCGCCCGAACTCCGTGCCGACTGGCTCGCACTGAAAGCGTTTGTCGCGAGCCGGCTGCACGACACCGACCGCGCTGAGAAGTTCCTGGTGCAGGCGGAGAAGCTGGCACCGAATCGCCCCTGGCTGCGTGTCGAGCGGGCCGCGGTCTGCGAAGCGGCGGAGCGCTACGATGACGCACTCGTCGCCGCACGCCAAGGGCTCGAACTCCAAGCATGGTTTCGCCCTGCAGTGCAGGCGACCGCACATCTGCTGCACCGTACGGGCAAGTTCGACGAAGCGATGGAGTTTCTAAAGGAAGCCAGCACGCACCTCGAGAGCGGCGTGGTTCTGGCCCAACTCGCGGTGATGCAGATCGAGCATCGCGACTTCGCTGCAGTGCGGTCGAGCCTGGACCGCTACGAGGAGCTATCGCCGCTGCTCGAAGCGGAGGGCAAAAAGTGGTTGGCTGCCCGTCGGGCCGATGTCGCGTATTCATTCGGCGATTGGAGCGAAGCTCAAGCCCAGGCCGCAACGGTTGGCGAAGAGTTTTACACCTCGTTTGCCGAGCGACTGGCGCTGCCCGTCATCGAGCGCGTGGAATGCGATATTGACAACTTCGATTATTCGTTCGGCGAGACGCCGCTGACGGTGCATCAGCTTCTGGCCCGATATTGGGAAGAGACACTGCCGCACCCGCTCACGACAGTACCTGCACTCGATGGCCTGCCTTCCGCAGCGGAGCGAACGGCTCTCGAAACCGCCGGCTGGCAATGCATCGAATTCACGCTGAATGACATCACTGCTGAGGCCGTGCTCGCGGCGGGCCTGCCGTTCCTGGTCACACTCGTAGAAGTTGGTGTCAGCCAGTCGAGAATTGCGATCGGCTATGACAAGCTCCGCCGCAGTCTGATACTCGTAGATGGTCAGGAGCGCAAGCCCAGCGAAGCCCCGATCGATGTGCTGATCAAGCGATACTCCTCCAGCGGCCCACGCTGCCTGCTGGCAGTGCCGGCAAAGGCTCAGGATCGGATTCCGCAGATCGACTGGTCCGACCGCTCTGCGTGGGACAAGCTTTATCGCATTCAGTGCCGACTGGCCCTGTCCGATTTTGCTGAAGCCAAGCGGCAGCTTGAAGAACTCCGCCGCGTGGCACCGACCGAGCGCATCACAAAGTGTGCGGCGATCGCATGGGCCCGTGGTACGGCGCATCCGGTGCTGCTGCTTGACGCTGTGACGGCGCTGCTCGTCGACTATCCTCACGACGGCACGCTGGTGCTCACCCGTGCCGCGGCTCTTCGTGATCTTGGCCGCATTGAGGAACGGTTGCAGTTTCTGAAAGATGAAGTCTCGGCTGCCGATGCGGATCCGCTCCTGCAGCAGTCTCTTGCACAGATGCTGCTCGTGAATCCACACGAGCAGGAGACCGCCGACTGGCTGCTGCGACGTTCACTGCGACTGCGTCCACATGCCGCCGCCGGTTACTACCTCATGGCGTCGCAGCACTGGGAACGGCAGTGGTTCGCCGAAGCCGTCGAACTCTATCGCATTGCCTGCTGCCTGGACGAGCGAGAAGAGCAGTTTGCCGATGCCTACTATCGTGTGGCCCGCGTCCGCGATCAGGCTCCAGAGGCGTTGCGTCTGCTCCAGCAGCGGGCGGCCCGCACTGATGAGCCCCAACCCGCCGCGGTGCGGGCACTCTTTCAGGCACTTCTGGATCGCGATGAAACAGAAGCGGCGTTCGCATTGCTCGACAAGGCGATCGACAAGCTCACGGCGACGACCGGTGCAATTGATGCCGCGAACGAGGTGCAGATCTTCCGGGCCGAGATGCACGCACAGTTCGGGCGTCATGATGTGGCTGAAGCGCACCTGGCTGCGCTCCGCGACACTGCAGCCCCGCTCGACTGGCATCGTGCCGCGGCCCGTATTGCCCGGATGAAGCCCGATCTTTCCGCGACCCGATCGCACTACATCGCTGCACTCGCCATCGATCCGCTCTGGGCTGAGGGGCAGCGGAACACGATCGCCCTGACGCTCGAGATCGAGGGTGCCGCAGCAGCCCGGGACTATGCCGCCAGCCTGACCAAGCGATACCCCTACTGTTATCCGCTGGTGCGGATGCGCGCGGAGTTTCTGACGCCACAGGTCGACGATGATGCCGCAGTCCGTGCCACGCGCGATCTGCTTGATCTGTGCCCGCACGATGCGTGGGCCCGGCGGCAGCTTGCCCTCATCCTCGCCGACCGCGACTATGACTCCGAGGCGAAGCTGGAGATCGATCTGGCCGCCACGATCGAGCCGCACCACCCGAGCCACTACGCCGTGCTGGCACATGTGCACCGTCGCGACGAGCGGATCGATGCCGCACTGGACACTTATCGCGAAGCGATCCGCCGCAATGTGGATCACGATCTGGCGATCAGCGAACTGGTGAATCTGTCGCGTGGTCGTGCCGAGAAACGCGCCGCCCTTCGCTTTGTCGCGGAGCAGCTTCACCGCCAACCGCACACGGGCGACGGTCTCGTCTGCTACCGCGATCAGACACTCTCGCTGGCGGCCACCGATGAAGACGCCGACGATCATGCGGAACTGATCGAAGACCTGCACGCCGAGCTTGAGAAGTTTCTCGATGCGCGTCCCGACCTCTGGCAAGTGTGGTCGCTGTCGATTCAGCAGCATGGCCTGATGCAGCGACTGGACGAAGCCGCGACTCTCGCACAGCAGGCGACGGAGCGGTTCCCGCTACTGGCACACCTCTGGGCTGACCTGGCCCGCGTGCATGCCGTGCAGGGTCAGACAGAAGAGCGCGTCGAAGCGCTCCAACACGCGGTGGCCGCGTCGCCGGGATGGTCACCCGCCGCGCTGGAGCTTTCCGAGGCACACAGCGAGAATGGCGACGACGAAGAATCGATCGCTGTTCTGCGTCGTGCCCTGGTGCGAGCGCCGCTCGACGCTGGGGCGCATGTAGTTCTCGCGGATCGTTTGTGGAATCACGATGAATATCAGGAGGCGTTTGCACTCGGCGAACGTGCTGTGCGGCTCGACCCCGGGTACGATGCCGCGTGGCGCATGATCGGGAACTGGAGCGAGCGCCTCGAGAAGCCCGACGACACGGTGACGCTG
>JBGSSZ010000422.1:0-2633 GCA_041736785.1 Limnoglobus sp. | reverse complement strand
GTCGCGCTCAGGCCCCGCTGCCGCCGTCCGGTCCGCTCACGGTTCCTGCTCTCACGCCGATTGCGCCGACTGAAACCGTCAAACCCGTGCAGGCGGCAAGCTATTCGCCCGCAGCCGGCGACTCGCTCCGCTACACGCAGGTCAAAGTCGCCGCGTCGATCGGGCACGATGCCGTCATCACCGACGAAGAAGTCTGGCAGAGTGTCCGCAGCCGGATGCGCGAATTCGCCGACCTCACCGGCGAAAAACGCACGGTGAAGGAAAACTTGATCTACAAGGAAGAACTTCGCGCTCTGATTGGTCGCGAACTGATCGTGCTCGAACTGTTCGCCCGTATGAAGAAGAACAAAGCCGAGGCCAAGATCGATGAACTCAAGAAGTTCGCCAGCGATCAGGCCGAACGCGACATCCTCGAACGCAAAAAGCGGCAGGGCCTCACCACCATGAGTGAGGCCGACTTCGTGCGGATGCTCCAGAGTCAGGGCCTTTCCTATACGACTTTCAAACGGCAACTCGAGCAGGAAACTCTCTCGCGCATCTACCTCGATCAGATGCTCAAAGACAAAGTCAAATACATCTCGCTCAACGATCTCTGGGACTACTACCAGGAAAACCCGAAGGAATTCGCCGTGGAGGATCGCGTGAAGTGGCTCGACCTCTTCGTGAACTTCCGCAACTTCAAGACGGTCGAAGAGGCCCGGGCTCATGCCACCGCCGCCTGGAAGAGTGCCATGGCCGGCAGCGACTTCGTCGAACTCGTGAAGAAGTACGGTCAGGGAGACAGCAACCTCCGCGACGGCGACGGCGTCGGCACCAAACGCGGCGAAATCCAGCCCGCCGAGATCGAGCCCGTGCTGATGGATCTGAGTGCCGGGCAGGTCAGCCCACTGCTGCAGACCGCGACGGGCTATCACATCGTGAAGGTGATCGAGCGCGACAAAGCCGGCACACTGCCGTTCGACGAGAAGGTGCAGAGCCTGATCCGCATGCGGCTGAGTGTGCGTGTGCAGGACGAGGAACGCGAGCGGATTATCGAGGAACTGTGGCGCAAGCACCGGCCGAAAGTGGTCGAGCAGCAATGATCAATCTTCGCGTTCGAGCCGCAGCACTTCGCCGAAGCTTTCGGCTTGCTGCCGCAGCACTTTGCCATCGCTGACCGCGACCCAGGTGCTGGCGGTGGCGTCTTTGCCGCGGTAGTCGATCCGCCAGCACGGCACGCTGCCGGTGCGGCGCTCCACGATCACCGGCTCGCTCTGCACCTCGGCGACATACTCCGTCGGCTCCGACCCGCTGCCGAAGTTGAATGACTTGCCGCCGTATTTGGCCAGCACCTGCCGCGTCAGGATCGCCATCGATTCCGAGAGCGGATTCACTTCCAAGATGGTCCAGCGCTGGCCCGGCCTGACATTCCGCAATCGGTTCATCGGCTGCAGGGGATTCAGCACCGGTCCGGGCGGCACGGGTCGCGACGGCAGGGGCTCATCCAGCTCGATCACACTCGAACTCACGACGCAGCGGCCGACCAGCGAACCGTTGACCACCGTCGCGTCGATGTTCACTTTGCCGTCGATGTGAATGCCGCCGAGATTGACAGCGAGCTTGCCCGCCATGTTCTGCCCGGCGAGGCGGCCGTCGCGATGGACGATGGTCTTGAGTACGAGATTCTTGGCACCGAGCGTGACGCGGCCCTGTGTGAATTGGATGGTGTTGTAGTCGCTGGTGAAGGCGAAGGTGCCGTCGGCGTCGATCGGTTCCATGCGGGTGTGCAAGGTGCCGAGTCGCTGGTCACCGCGAAAAATGCCCCAGCGGCCGGGCACGCTGCGCGTGGCTTCGTCGGCGATGTCGATCTGCACGGCGGGCGTGTCGCGGTTCAGCCGTGGCAGCACTTCGCGGTCGATCATGTGCGCCGTCACCGCCAGCCAGAAAATCAGGATCAGCACGACACCGAAGCGCGACGGCATGGCGACCTCCGCAAACGAGGCGATGGCACGCTGCGTGCCGTCTGCAATACTCGATTTGCATACGATAGGTTTCACCGATCAGTCGGCCTCTCCCGCCGCGACGGACCACCCTCGAGGACTCTCCCATGATCGTCGGCGTGCCAAAGGAAGTCAAAGGCGATGAATACCGCGTGGCGATGACCCCCGTGGGCGTGGAAGAGCTCACCCGGGCCGGGCACACGGTGCTGGTGCAGGAGGGAGCAGGGCAGGGGAGCGGCATCGCCGACGAACACTACACCGGCTGCGGAGCCAAGATCGCTCCGGACGCCGAGACCGTCTGGAAAAAAGCCGAGATGATCGTGAAGGTGAAGGAACCGCTCAAGGAGGAGTGGCCGCTGATGCGGAGCGGGCAGACGATCTTCACCTACTTCCACTTCGCCGCGGATGAGAAGCTGACGCGGGCGGTGAT
The DNA here is from genome assembly GCA_041736785.1 of Limnoglobus sp. Lineage (GTDB taxonomy): Bacteria > Planctomycetota > Planctomycetia > Gemmatales > Gemmataceae > JBGSSZ01. The sequence continues at coordinate 224 of JBGSSZ010000422.1, read as the reverse complement.
GAAGAGCGGTGCGACCGCGGTGGCGTACGAGACGATCCGCGGACCGAACAACACGCTGCCTCTACTGACGCCGATGAGCGAAGTGGCGGGACGCATGAGCATCCAGCAGGGTGCGAAGTATCTGGAGCGTCCGCAGGATGGCCGTGGGATCCTGCTCGCCGGCGTACCGGGCGTGGCCCCGGCGACGGTCGCGGTGCTCGGCGGTGGGATCGTGGGCGCCAACG
>JBGSSZ010000419.1:0-7792 GCA_041736785.1 Limnoglobus sp. | reverse complement strand
GCAGGAGCGGCAGGTGACCGTCGCCGGCACGCGGCATCCGCTGCCCGATCCCTTCTTCGTGCTGGCCACGCAGAACCCGATCGAGCAGGAAGGCACCTACCCGCTGCCGGAGGCTCAGCAGGATCGCTTCCTTTTCAGCATCCGCGTCGATTATCCGAGCGAAGTGGACGAGTGCCGCATCATTGAAGCGACGACCTCGCCGACTTCCACGATCATCGAGCGTGTCCTGGGTGGCCCTGAGCTCATCACCATGCAGCGTCTGGTGCTGCAGGTGCCGGCTGCCGATTATATGATTCGATATGCCGCCCGACTCGCACGACTGACACGCCCGGCGGAGGGGGCACCGGACTTCATCGCGAAGTATGTCAGTTGGGGTGCAGGCCCGCGAGCAGGGCAGAGCTTGATCCTCGCGTCGAAAGCGCGGGCGTTGCTCCACGGGCGGCCGTATGTGGCACTGGAAGACATCAAGGCTGTGGCCGCTCCAGTGCTGCGGCACCGAATCATCACAAACTATAATGCAGAGGCGGACAGCGTGAGCATTGATGATCTGATTCTCCAGCTTCAGGCTGCTCTACCTCGGGATGCCGCCGCGTGAACGTCCCTGTCGATATTGTCGCCCGCATCGAGCAGCTTGATCTCGCCGCCCGTGGGATTGTCGAGGGCCATCTCGCTGGTCGGCACCGCAGCCCGCGTCACGGCTTCGCCGTCGAATTCGCTCAGCACCGCGACTACAGCCCCGGCGATGACCCCAAGCACCTCGACTGGAAAGTCTTTGGCCGCAACGAAAAATACCAGATCAAGCAGTTCGAGCAGGAAACCAATCTCGTGCTCTGGCTGGTCGTCGATGCCAGCGGCAGCATGAGCTACGGCTCAGGAAATGTGAGCAAGTACGATCTCGCCAGTCGCGCCGCCGCGGCCATGGCGATCCTCGCCACCCGGCAAGCCGACGCAGTCGGGCTAGTCACTATCACCGATCGCGTCGAGCGGATGCTGAAGCCCTCGACGAGTCTGGGTCAAGTGAAGGATGTCATGCGTGGACTGGTGGAGGGTCCGTTCGAGAAAACCGCCAACCTCGGCCACACACTCGAAGAGATCGCCGGGCGACTCGGTCGACGATCCGTTGTGATGATCCTGAGCGATCTCCTCGATGACGCGGAACCGTTTCTGAATGCACTCAAGCACCTGCGATTTCACAAGCATGATGTCGTGGTGCTGCAGACGCTCGACGCAGCGGAAATGGATTTTCCTTTCCGGCATCCCACGCTGTTCCGAGGCTTGGAGTCGCAGCCGCAAATCAGCACGGACCCACTCAGCGTGCGGGCGCAGTATCTGGCATCGCTTGAGGCCCACCTCGCCGAGATCGAAGCGGGTTGCCGGCGGCTCTCAGTGGAGCGCGTCGTCCTGCGGACCGATGCCAACCTCGGTCACGAACTCGCAACACTGCTGCAGCGACGACTCTGACGCTCGTTGCTATTTCCGTTCCACGAACCGAATGCACATTGGCTTCGGGATGCGGACGAGTTCGTGCATGTCTTCACCCGTGCCCGCGGCGGCGTTCCACTTGAACTTCGCAATGCTGTCGCCATCCTGGTTCGCAATCAGGATCCACTGACCGGTCGGATCAAGATTGAAATTCCGCGGCGTCTTGATGTCCGGGCTCATCAGATGCGGTCCCGGAGTCAGCGAGCCGTCTTCGCTCACCTGGAAAGTCGCGATGCTGTTGTGGCCGCGGTTCGAGACGAACACCGTCTTGCCGTCGGGATGTGCCACAATCTCAGCGGTGCTGTTCTTTGCTTTCACGTCGTCGGCGACATCCGCGGGCAGAGTGGGGCAGACATTGAGCTTGGTGAACGTCCCGGCTTTGGGGTCGTAGCTCATCGCGGTGACAGTGGCGTCGAGTTCGCCGTTGGTGTACGCCCACTTCCCGTTCGGGTGCCAGGCGAAGTGCCGCGGACCCGCACCGGGATGCGTGGCGAAGAACGCCGGATCGTTGGGCGTGAGCTTGGCAGTCTTGGGATCGAGCTTGTAGACCATGAGCTTGTCGAGGCCGAGGTCGACGAGGACTGCGAAGCGACCATCAGGCGACACGTGACCGGAATGCACATGCGGTTCCTTCTGCCGGGCCGGGTTGACGCTGCTGCCGGTGTGCTGGTGGAAGCTGCTGTCCTTGCCGATGCTGCCGTCGTCGTCGAGCTTCAGGCATTTGACGCTGCCGCTGCCGTAGTTGCTGACGATCAGGCACTGGCCGCTCGGATCGACGTTGACGTGAGCCGGGCCGGGGCTACCGGAGTCGCTGTCGTTGAGCTTGGTCAATGTGCCGTTGCTGGCGTCGATAGAGAAGGCGTGGACGCCGCCAGCTTTCTTGCCGCCGATCGTGTCGACTTCGCCGATGCAGTAGAGAAATTTGCTGTTGGGGTGGATAGCGATGAAGGTGGGATTCTTCACCTTGGCCACGGGCTTGGGCTCGCTGAGCTTGCCAGTGGTAGCGTCGAACTCGCTGCTGTAGAGCCCCTGGCTTTTGCTTTTGCCGGTGGTACCAGTGCCGAAGAAGACCCAGTATTTCTTGTCGGCGGCTGCCGCGAGTGCTGTGGACATGGCGAGTGTCATGAGAGTGAGCCGGAACATGATCGATCCTTTCGGGGAGTTCGTAGTGTTATAAAGTAAGAGCTTTCCCCGTACTCTGGAGCCAGCGATGCGATTTTCTCTTGTGATGATGTTGCTCGGCGTGATCCCCGCGGCGGCCGCGGATGGCTGGGATGAACTCCTCGTCGCCGGAAAATCCAGCCCGTGGAAAAAGGTGGACGCCAATTGGATCATGGCCGCCGACGCCAAACTCGAAAGCAAAGTCGGTAAGTTGCTGCAACCCGTGGACGCGGGCAAAGGCAACGTGTGGCTGAACGGCGCGAAAGGCCGGTTGCCGAACCTCGTGACCAAGAAGGCGTACGGTGACTGTGAAGTTCACGTCGAATTCATGCTGGGCAAAGGCTCCAATGCCGGCATCAAGTTCCACGAGGTCTATGAGATTCAGTTGATCGACAAACCGAAGGGGGCCAAGCTCACCGGTGACTCCATGGGCGGCATCTATCCCCGTGCGGAGTACAAACCCAAATACCACCACATCGATGAAGGCATTGCCCCGAAGGTCGACGCCGCCAAGCCCGCCGGTGAATGGCAGACGCTCGATGTCGTCTGGCGATCGCCGCGGGTCAACGACAAAGGCGAGAAGATCGAGAATGCGAAAGTGGTCAAAGCGACACTCAACGGCCAGATAATACACGAAAACCTGGAACTGCAGCACCCCACGGGAAACAACCACAACCGCAAAGAAGTGGCGAAAGGCTCGTTCATGCTGCAAGCCGATCATGGGCCCACGGCATTTCGAAATGTCAAAATTCGCAACATTCAATAATAGTATGAGTCGACCAGTCCGCAGCGCAAGCAAGGCAAATTCTGTTCTGCATAGCTTGTGCTGCGGATGGCTCTAAACTCACTCACTTCAACATCGTCTTCTTGATAAATTCAATCTGCGTCTCCAGATAGTGCCGGCCGTGGATGGGATGGCGGGCATTGGGGTAGACCATCAACTCAAACTGTTTGTTGGCTTTTTGCAGTGCGTCGGCAAACTGCATCGCATTCTGGAAGTGCACATTATCGTCAATCAAACCATGAATGATCAGCAGCTTGCCGTGCAGATTCTTGGCGGCCTTGATGCATGAGCTTTCGTCGTAGCCTTTCCTGTTTTCGCTCGGCAGGCCCATGTAGCGCTCGGTGTAGATGCTGTCGTAGAGCCGCCAGTCGGTGACGGGAGCCCCGGCAATGCCGGCACTCCACTTTTTGCTGTGGGTGAGGGCGTAGGCGGTGATGTAGCCGCCGTAACTGTGGCCGCTGATACCGATGCGGCTTTTGTCGCACCAGGGCTTGGCCCCGATCCAGTCGGCGGCGGCTTCCAGATCCTTCAACTCCTCGACGCCGAGCCGCTTCCAGGTGGGCCAGGAGTACTTCGCCCCATGCCCGTTCGCTGCCCGCGGATCAACGCGCAACTCCACAATCCCCAGGTTTGCGAGCACCTGCTCGAACATTCGCGGACTCCAGGCATCTTTGATCGTCGGCGTCTGCGGCCCGGCATAGGTCAGCATCCAAACGGGGTATTTCTTGTTCGCATTAAAGTCCGGCGGATAGGTGATCGCCGCCTCGAGAGTCTCCTTGTCCGCGAGTGGAATCTGAATCCGCTGGTATTTGCCAAAGGTGTATCCATCGAGTTTCGCGGGTGCCGTGGACGCATCCAACTCTCGCACGATGGCGTTGCCCTTTTTCAACACCGTGACCGGAAGCGCATCCGGAGTGCTGTGCCGGTCAACATAGAGTTCACCGCTGGGTGCCATGGAGATGCCATGAGTTCCTGCTGTGTCGGTCAGCAGTGTGCTTGCCTGATGCGAGATGTGTGAACTTGCAAGGTTGGCACCGTTGGTGCTGCCCTTCGACGTGATATAGAAGACGGAGTTGGAATCAGGAAGACATCTCACAATGGAAATGACTGGGTATTCACTGACTTGCCGCATGCATTTTCCATCGGCAGAGTAATGATAGATTTGTTTTTCACCCGTGCGTTGACTGAGAAACAGGAACGAACCATCCTTCAGATAGTTCGGCTCGCCCGGATCATCGATCCAGGCTTGGGTCAGGTCGCGGAAGAGCACCTTTGGCTTGCCCTGCTGCCACACTGTGAAATCGAGCCAAGTCTGCACGCGATTTTGCACAAACGCGTAGACCGCATTCGCTGGTGTCCAGCCGACACGCGAAATCAGAGTGTCCTTCGGGTCGCCGGGAATCGGCAACTCGACTGGTGACTCGCCGAGCTTGACAGCAAATAGCTTCACCGTCGGGTTGGGGTCGCCGGGCTTGGGGTAGCCGTAGGTCTCGTTCTGACCGCTAGCAGGGTAGGGCCGGGCAATCGTGAACTTCTTCACCGGAGTGTCGTCGAAGCGAAGGTATGCAATGCTCCTGCTGTCGGGGCTCCACCAGTAGGCTTGGCCGTTGCGGTTGAAGATCTCCTCCTCGTAGACCCAGTCGGCTTTGCCGTTGAGGATGTCGCCGCCGCCGTCGGTAGTGATCTGGGTTTCCTTCTGCGTGGCAACATCGACGCTGAACAGATTGCCGCCGCGCACGATGGCGATGGTCTTGCCGTCGGGAGAGAAAGTGGTGAAGTCGCGATCCGGGCCGGCGAGTCGGACTGCTTTGTCGCCAGCGAAGTAGGCGAAATACAAGCCGTCTTTCACATCCACGAGCGAGCCGGTGCGTTCGGGGTTGGCCTTCAAACCACTGCCACGGACGAGTGCAGCCACCTGCTGCTTATCGAGCCCCGGCACTGTTGCGAGGCTTTTTCGGAAGAGTTTTTCATCGAAGGCCGGCTCGCTCTTGCCGGTGATCGCCTCGACTTTGTGCAGCACGCCATCTTTGGCTTGGAGCCAGTGCTTGCCATCGGGAAGCCACGTGATCGAGGGTGCCGACCGACCACCGAAGCTCTTGTTGGTGTAGAGCATCTCCGGCGTGATCGGCTTTTTCGCTGGCGCCTGAGCCAAGAGCAGCGATGCCGTCGCGAGAATGAGCGAGAGCGAGCGGAGCATGAATCACCTGTGGAGGGAAAGCAAATTCCAAGATAACCACAGAGGCACAAAGTGCACAGAGGATAACCAAATTCATTTCTTCTCTGTGACGCCTCTGTGTTCTCTGTGTCTCTGTGGTTATCTTCTCTTTTATGACTACGCCCAATCCGGCGATCCTGGCCCACCGTAAGTTGCTCGATCCGTTTTATGCCGCGACCGACCGTGTGCTGGTGGGGCAGCGACAACTGGTCGACCGGCTGCTCATCGGCCTCCTCACCGATGGCCACATTCTCCTCGAAGGCGTGCCCGGCCTTGCGAAAACGCTCGCGGTGCGCACCGTCGCAGCGGCGCTCGAACTTCAGTTTGCGCGCATCCAGTTCACGCCCGACTTGCTCCCCGCCGATGTGGTGGGCACACAGATCTACAACCCGAAGTCGGGCGAATTCACGGTGAAAGCCGGGCCGATCTTCACGCAGGTACTGCTCGCCGACGAGATCAACCGTGCCCCCGCCAAGGTGCAGTCGGCGTTGCTCGAAGCGATGCAGGAGCGGACCGTGACGCTGGGCGACAGCACACGACCACTTCCGACGCCGTTCTTTGTGCTAGCCACGCAGAACCCGCTGGAGCAGGAAGGCACCTACCCGCTGCCGGAGGCGCAGGTGGATCGCTTCATGCTGAAGGTGCTCGTGGATTATCCCTCGAAGACGGATGAACTCGCGATCCTCGAACGCGTCGGCGGGGTGAACACGGACCAACGCGTGCAGTCCGCTCTCAGTCCCGGCGACCTGGCTACGCTCCGCTGTGCGGTCGATGGCGTGCATGTCGATGTGAAGATCAAAGACTATCTCGTGGACATCGTGCGGGCCACACGGGTGCCGGCGGAGTACGCATTGGCGGATCTCAAACCGTGGATCGAAGTGGGTGCGAGCCCGCGGGCGTCGATCGCGCTCCTGCGAGCGGCGAAGGCTCATGCGTTCCTTGCAGGCCGTCACTTTGTGGCACCCGAGGACGTGAAGAGCGTGGCCCCCGATGTCCTGCGGCACCGTGTTCGGCCGTCGTTTGAAGCCGACGCCGAGGAAATCAACGCCGACGCGATCATTGCCAAAATCCTCGGCGGCATCGCGGTGCCGTGATGAGCCCGCACGACTGGCAGCGAAGCCGCGACTCGCATCGCTCGCGGATGTTCCCCTGGGTCGAGGCTCATCGGCAGCGGGCTGCACGCGGGGACAAGCACCCCGTCTACGACTTTCTCTTCACCTACTATTCGCAGCGACCGGCGCATCTGCTGCGGTGGTCGCCGGGCGTAGAGGTGGAGCTTGTCGACGCGGTGAAGAGCGATCTCGACTGGCCACGGGATTTCGTCGCCACGGATGCTGGCTTCATTCTCCCGGCCTGCAGCTTCACGGCGCACCGCCGATCGTATCTCCGATGGGCGATTGATTATCTGGAGCACGTGCTCGATCGTGAACCGAGCTTCGGTTGCTTCGGGCTGCACGAGTGGGCGATGGTCTACCACTCGGAGGAGGTCCGCCATGCGAAGGTGCCGCTGCGGTTGACTCCGGCTGAGATTGCGGAGGTCGTCGAAGTGCAGGGGCTGCGCTGCACGCACTATGATGCGTTTCGCTTTTTCACACCGGCTGCGGTGCCGCGGAATCGCATCACGCTGACGCGAGCCGTTGCCAGCGAACACGATCAGGGCGGCTGCATTCACGCCAATATGGATCTGTACAAGTTTGCCTACACGATCGCGCCGTACACCTCCGCGGAGTTGCTGGCCGATTGCTTCGAGCTCGCTCGTCAGGCACGCGAGATTGACATGCGGGCCAGCCCGTACGATCTGCACATGCTCGGTTTCATGGCGATCCCCATCGAAACCCGCGCCGGCCGCGATGCGTATGTTCTGGAGCAGAAGCTCTTGGCGGAGCGTGCCGCGCCACTGCGTCAGCGGATGCTTCGCGAATACCAGAGGCTTGTAACGCTCCTGTAACGGAGTTTAACAACTCCACGACAAGCTGCGTCTATAAGGTCACTGTAGCACTGCATTTTCCGGAGGCTCTCCCATGCGCTCACTCGGACTCACTGCCCTTGGTGCCGTTCTCATCGGCTTCGTCGTTTATGCCAGCAACGCGCCACCTCCGGCGACCTCCCGCGAGGCGATGTGGAAAAGGGTCGACGAGGCCAACGCCAAG
>JBGSSZ010000393.1:0-5740 GCA_041736785.1 Limnoglobus sp. | reverse complement strand
ACCGGTTCGACCGCAAGCACTCGTCGCTCGGCTACCTCACCCCCACCCAGTTCACCCGCCGTACCATGCTCGAAACAGTTAGCTGACCTGTCCGTCAAACCTTCAGCACCTCAGACGGGCTCTTCCGTCGTGTCTTCGAAGAGGTCAGCAAAGAGTACCCGGACATCAAGGCCGAACACCAGATCATTGACATCGGTACTGCTCGCTTGGCGGCCATGCCAGAGACTCTCGACGTGGTAGTGACACTCAACCTCTATGGTGACATCCTCTCGGACGTGGCCGCTCAGGTGGCTGGATCAGTCGGTCTGGCGGGATCGGCCAACATCGGCCGTGAGGCAGCAATGTTCGAGGCAGTGCATGGATCTGCTCCGGACATCGCCGGAAAAGACGTGGCCAACCCGTCTGGACTGCTGACCGCAGCCGCCCAGATGCTTGTCCATGTTGGTTTGCCGGAGTTCGCTTCGCGAATCAAGAATGCCTGGTTATGTACTCTTGAGGAAGGTATACATACAGCCGACATCTACCGCGAGGGGCTAAGCCGCCAGCGAGTCGGAACGCGGGCGTTCGCGTCTGCGGTGATCGATCGGCTTTTTCGAGTGCCACAACAGTTGCAGCCGGTCAAATACACTGGCGGTGGAGTGAATGTCCAGGTTCGCCCGACGGCCTCCGTGACGAAGCAACTCGTCGGAGTGGATGTTTTCCTCGATTGGACCGGGGCCAACCGGGATCCGGACGTTTTAGGCCGCATGCTGGAGGCGTTTAGCAGTGACAGTCTCAGGTTGAAGATGGTAACCAACCGCGGCGTGAAGGTATTCCCCGAAGGCATGGTGGAGACCTTCTGCACCGATCACTGGCGTTGCCGATTCGTCGGCGAGCATGTGACCCCAAGGCACATCATCAATCTCCTGCAACACCTTGTCGATGCTGGGCTGGATGTGATCAAAACTGAGAACCTTTACACGTTCGACGGAGAGCCGGGGTACTCACTCGGCCAAGGCGAGTGACGCAACTCATGACCCAAAACTACAAGACAATGGCCCATGCCAGAACGGATTCTTAGACCCGCAGGCCTTTGTGCACAGTACATATCGGGAGCCGGACGCCTCCAATTCTCCCGACGAGAAACAGACCCAACCACCGGATGCATCTTTATGAACCAAGCAGCAGCAGCAGACACCACTCCGAAGTTCGACACCCACAACAAGGCCCTTCGAATTAACATGGATGCGCGGCGCTACGGCACCTTCGCGGAGATCGGCGCCGGGCAGGAAGTCGCTCGCTGGTTCTTCCGCGTCGGCGGCGCGGCGGGCACCGTGGCCAAGAGCATGTCCGCGTACGATATGAATGTTTCCGATGCGATCTACGGCGAAGCCACCCGGTACGTCAGCCGCGAACGCCTCGAAGCAATGCTCCAGCACGAGCAGACGCTGAATCTGGAACGTTTGTCTCATGTCCGCGGCGGTACCACCGCATTCTTCGCCTTCGCCGATACCGTCAGCGCCCGCAACTACCAGGGCACCAACGATTGTCACGGCTGGATGGGCGTGCGGTACCAAGTCTATCCGCGGGACGAAGATAGCCAGATCATTATCCACTTCCGCCTGCTTGATAACACGAATGTGCTTCAGCAGGAGGCCATCGGCATCCTCGGCGTGAACCTTCTTTACGGTGCGTTCAACCTCCACCACGAAGCTGATCAACTGGTGCAATCGCTGCTCGATAACCTCGGCCCAAGCCGCGTCGAAGTGGACATGATCGAATTTATCGGCATTGGCTTCCGCGCCATCGACAACCGCCTGATGAGCCTCAACTTGGTCCTGCGCGGCCTCAGCAAGGCCGCGATGTTCGGCCCGGATGGGAAAGTGCTCCTGCCGAGCGAAGTGTTCTACAAACGCCCCGTGCTCGTCGAACGCGGCAGCTTTCGCCCGGTCACGAAAGTGAACATCGACATCCTCCGCTCCGCGAAGGAATCGTTCGCCCAGCGGTTGTCCGTCGAGGACCGCGAACAGATCGTGAGCGTGGCTGAACTCACCATGCGCAACCTCAATGCAGAGGGCGGCGCACCGAACACTCGCGACTTCCTCAGCCGAGCCGACGTACTCTCCGCCGCCGGATTGACCGTGCTGGTTTCGGATTTCTTCGAGTTCTATCGCTTGGCAAGCTATCTGCGCAAGCACACCTCCATGCCAATCGGATTGGCGATGGGGGCTGTGACGATCCCAGAAATCTTCGACCCGCAATACTACACACATCTTGAAGGGGGATTGCTGGAGTCCATCGGACGTTTGTTCAAAGGCGACATGACACTGTTCATCTATCCATACTGCAACAAAACCACCGGGGTACTCACAACCGCCCAGAACATGGAACTGCCAGCCATCGCAAAGCCACTTTATGACTACGTCAACCAAGCGAAACAGTTGGTGTCTTTGGACAATCACGACGCCGCGTGTTCCCGCATCGACAGTAGGGATGTGCTCAAGAAGATCGCCTCCGGCGACGTTAGCTGGGAGGCGATGGTGCCTCCCCCGATCGTGGAAATCATCAAGGAGCGGCATCTGTTCGGCTATAAGCAACGCAAATCGTGAAGCCCGGTTGGGTCACAGGGCCATCCCGCCAGCCGCCTCGAAACGGTGCCTGTCCCGTGCCTGTCCCCTTTTCCGCCACCATCGTCATGCGGCAGTGATCACCGCATTGTCCATGGCACCCGTTTGTTGTTGATGAAATTGTCTGGATGACGTTCAATGATGCTGCAAAACATGAACTAAGTTAATTTGGCATCTACAGGGGTTTATCAATGGTCATCGGCCATGTTGCGGCAATTGTCTTTTTCGCGAATGCCTCATTGCTGGTTTTGCAGTTGGTCGCCGGGCGGTTACTGGCCCCGTTCATTGGCTCCAGCCTCGAGACTTGGACGGCAATCATCGGCGTCTTCCTAATGGGGATTGCAGCCGGGAATGTTTGGGGCGGTAGAATCGCGGACCGCGACCCCAGCCCTCGCCGTCTGGCGACATTGCTCATTCTCGGTGCCGTTTCTGCGGCCTGGATGGTCCTGTTGCCGCTGTTGCTGCAATCCAAACCACTCCACACATTACTGCCCCTGCGTCTGCGGGTACCGGTGCTGGCTTTCCTCGAGTGTTTCCCCTCGGCAGTCGCATTATCGCTCATCACTCCGCTTGTTATTCGCCTCGGTTCAGGATCGCTCGCCACGGCCGGCCGCGCTGCGGGCCGTGTCTTTGCCATCGGCACACTCGGTTGCCTCGTTGGGAACTACTTCACGGGCTTCGTACTCATCCCGGAATTCGGCATCCGAAGCATCACGCTGCTCACGGCGGCCCTGCTCCTGCTTCTTTCACTCAGTGCGCTGGCATTACCCTCTTCTCAGGCCAACGACACGAATCGCTGTCAAGCCCAAGTGCAGATGCCGCTCTTAAGCATGCCTGTCGCTTATGCAATCGTGTTCTGCTGCAGCTTCGGCGGTATGGCACTCGAACTCACTGCCAGTCGTATGTTTGCCGAGTCTCTCGGAATCTCGCTCTACACCTGGACGGGCATCATCGGCGTGATGCTCGCAGGCACTGCCGTCGGAAACACGCTCGGCGGATGGCTCGCCGGTCGCGGCCTGCCGACTCTCTTTATCTGCCTCGCCGTCGCTGCCAGTCTGATCATCATCACTCTGATAGCCTACGTACCTCTGACCGGCAGTCGAATCCTGATGCCGCTGGGGTTGCGCTGGAAGATCATCGCAGCCACGTTCCTTCTCTTCTTCCCGCCGATGTTAGCGCTTGGCACCATTTCTCCGCAGGTGATCGCTCTGGCGGTTCGGGATTTTGCTCATGTCGGCCGCACCGCGGGGGCCATTTATGCTGTTTCGACGCTCGGAGCTATTGTCGGCACTTTCGCCACGGGCTTCACCCTCATCTCGACGTTCGGCATGTACCGCACTGTCATCATCGCGGCCGGACTGGCCGGCATTGCTGCTCTGCTAGTGTACGCACGATCGCAAAAGTTCTGGGCGCTGTGCTGGGTAGCCTGTATTTGGGCAATAGTCTCTGTCGGGTTTTACTTCAGTAGCCCTGCGACAACCGGCATCACCCTCGAGACGAACTACTTTACAATTCGCGTACAGGAGATTCCCGATGAACCTCGCAAACGCGGGCTTCGGCTTGATTCGCTGACGCATTCGATCGTCGATCTCGATAACCCGCAATTCCTCTTCTACTCGCACGAGCAAGTTCAGTTCGCCTTTGCCGCCAAAGCTCACCACGATCATCCTTGCCGATTGCTTGTTATCGGCGGTGGCGGCTACACGCTCCCGCGCGCAGTCGCCACCGCCTTGACCGGAGCGAGCGTTGACGTCGTCGAGATCGATCCCGGTGTCACCGCCGTCAGTTACTCGCACCTTGCCCTGGATCGCGAGTGGGGCATCCGCGATTACGCACTCGACGGTCGGCAGTTCATCTCCGAAGTCGCCACGCACGACAGCTACGACGTCATCACGCTCGATGCCGTGAACGATCTCTCCGTGCCCGGGCACTTGCTCACCCGCGAGTTCAACGACTCACTCAAGAAATGCCTCGCGCCTGGCGGCGTCTATCTCGTCACGGTGATCGATAACCCACAACGTGGCCGACTCTGGCAGGCGACCGTAAAAACGCTCGAGCAATCGTTTGCCCACGTGCAGACACTCACGATCCGCCGCGATTGGACCGCGGACCAGTTAGACGTGCAGATCATCTACGCCTCGGACACTCCGATCAATGCCAGCACAGTTGGCCGCGACGTGCGCGTTGCACCGAGTATTCCAATCAGCGATTTAATCCTCAGCGACGACTATGCCCCCGTGGACAATCTCATGAGCGGCATCTTCCGCGAACGTTACAAGTGAGTTTGCTCGATGTACGACCACTGTTACCACATCTACGATGGCGTGGCCACACTCATCGCATCGCTCAGAATGAACTGGCGATTAAATGAAGAAATCCGCGTGGCTTTCATCAAAACACGGGTAGACGCGTACCTCCACCTTCAGGGAGATACCTACGCTTATGTCATGGAAGTCTGGTCACAGGCTCAGGAGCTTCAGCGTCTTGGAATCGCCCGCGAACGTGAAATCGATCGCAGCAACGGGGCGAGTACCGCGGAACGAGCTGTTCTCGAAGAGCGGGTCGAAACCGTCAGACGATGGTTCGATAAGCAGCATCCCGTTGCACTGAAGCACTTCAAGCGTTACCTCGGCACTGAATCATTAAGCGAAATCTTCAGCCGCACTGTTCTTCCGCGTCTTCGCGTACTCCGGGCACGAATCGCGCGCCTTACACCACCAACAGTAGTGGCCAACGCGTAGCTCCGGCTTCTTGGTCATTACCTGCAAGAGCGCCCGTTCCCCGCCCCGCAGTAGAACCCCGAGCCACTGCTCAAGCTCGGGCTCCTGATAGTCAACAATCGTGAGGCCGTTCCGGATGCGGGGCTGGACGACCTGGACTTGGATGCCCTTCGGCCGGATCTTCGACTGCTTCCAAAGCGCCACGGCGTAGTACGCCATCTGCGGGTTGCCATCGGCTTTGACCCTATGTCCCCGGCCATATTTCAGGTCACAGTGTGTAGCGTCATTCAGTTTTCCCTACTCAGCGACAATTAGAATTCCCTGTTTCTGACCCTGTGGCCATGACCGCAGCTCCCGGGATCTGGGAGAGATGCGATGGTTACGGATGGCCATGTTCGGCGACTTCTGCGCGAA
>JBGSSZ010000385.1:0-11012 GCA_041736785.1 Limnoglobus sp. | reverse complement strand
GGTCTACGCGGACTTGGACGCGGTCGAAGACGCGGCGATGACGGCCTGGCAACGCGAATGCCTCAATCCCGCCACCATCCGGAGTGTCTGTGGTTGCCCCTACATCACCGGCAGCTGATAAAAACTGGGAAGCGTATAACGCCCCGAAGGCCTCCGCCACACTCGACGGCAAGAAATGCAAGTTTCCGGAGACGGGCATTGCTGACGGGGTCAAGGCGACCACTGCCCTACTGGAGTCCTGCCACGACAAGAGTGAAGGGACTGCTGCCGACCTGAAGAAGGCCCAGATGGGAGCGGCCGGCCACCGTCGTGACCGCGAATAGTCGAGTGAATCCCGAACGCCCTCAAACGCAATCCCAGAACAATCTCTACAAAAGGACTGGTCCCCCTGCGGCATCATAGTCGGTCAATAAATGGTGGCTACCGTGGGTGACGAACGCGCGAAATCCGCGGGTCAAGAGATGCTCGGCCACGTCGCCCCGCTTCGGTCGAGTCGGGGAACCACACTGAGGCAGGTGCCGCGCGAGCGGGTGGTTCGCCCGCCGAAGATCCCGTCGCAGTGGTCCGCTGCGCGTTGCTTGCAGCGGACGGTGTCGTGGGCGGACTGGTCGATGAGCGTACCCCAGCCCGCTCCATCTCGAACGGTTGGATGCCAGCGTAATCCTGGGTGTGGTTGCTTGTAGGACCACTTCAGGTCTGTAATCATGGCGCTGTGCCGGGGTTGGCGATTCAGGCGGCGATCTCAAAATCGCTATAGTTTTTTATGGAAACGAAAACCGGGGGCGTCCTGTATAGTACCTTACCACCGCGCCTCGCTCACGACTTCAGCACATGGACCTCGCGCAATGCGAACACCCTTCTACACCTCGTCCCCGCGGTCGCTCCCGCCGGCCATCTGGGCGGCGCTGGCACTTGCTATTTGCACCGCCCGCGCGCCTGCTGCCGACGGGTCGGCGACGTTCGCGGTGCCAATAGAGGTGCAGTCCGTGCTCGACGCGCACTGCGCCGACTGCCACGCAGAGCGCGGCAAGGGAAACGTCGACGTAACCGCCCTGGCCAAACTCAAACCAGGAGACCGACTCGAGATACTTAACAAGATTCAGGACCAACTCTTCTTCAAGATGATGCCACCACCGCGCGCGGCACAGCCGGGCGGGGACGAACTGCGCGCAGTGACAGCGTGGGTGCGCACCGAGTTGCGAGCGCACAACGCGTCCAAACTCGACGACCGGCTGCCGTACCCGTACGCCGGCAACTACGTGGACCACGCTGCCCTGTTCGACGGGTCGAACAAGGACAAACCCTTCACCCCCGCCCGACGCTGGCTGGTCAGCCCGCAGATTTTCGAAGAGCGTGTGCTGGACGTGTTTCAGATGGAGGGGAAGGAGCGGGAGAACTTCCGCCGATCCGGCTTCTACGGGATCACCAACCCGTTCGTGCTACCCGACCATGCAGGGGTGCGGTACTACGACCTGACGCCTCTCGACGGCGGCCACCTACTGGTGATGCTCGGCAACGCCGAGTGGATCGCCAGCAAGCAAATCCAAGCGGCGCGGGTGAAGGCCGGCGATCCGAAGGCGGGGTCGGACGACCCGAAAGACAAGTGGTACCCGAAGACCACCCCATACACGTTCGAAGACGTCGTCACCAAGGAAGGTCCAGCGTCTGATGAGGAAATCCGTTCGGCCGTGCAGTTGCAGTTCAGCTTGGTGTTGGGGCGCAAGGCGACCGATGTCGAACTCGGACGATATGTCGACCTGACGCGAGAGGCGATCCAGGTCGCCGGCAACGCCGAGGGACTGCGGCAGATGCTGAAGGCAGTACTGCTGGAATCGGAATTCGTCTACCGGATGGAGTTCGGGGCCGGCAAGGCGGACGAGTACGGCCGGGTGCCGCTGTCGCAGCGGGAAGCGGCCTACGCCATTGCCTACGCGCTGGGCGACCGCGGGCCGGATGCCGAACTGCTCAAAGCCGCGGAGAGCGGAAAGCTGACCATGAAGGCGGACTACGAGAGAGAGGTCCGCCGGCTGCTCGCCGACGAGAACTACTTCCGTGGGCAGGTGGACAAGTCGCTCAACGGTAAGCACATTAACTCGCACGTCACCAGCCACCCGAAGATGGCGCGGTTCTTCCGCGAGTTTTTCGGCTACCCAAGTGCCACGAAAGTGTTTAAGGATGTGGCCCGCAGCGGCGGGTACTACCAGAATCCGGATCGCGGGCACCTGGGGTCGCCGGGCTGGCTGGTTCACGAGGCAGACGAGTTCGTGATCTCGCACGTGAACCAGGACCGGCGTGTGTTCGAGCGGTTGCTGACGGCGGACGAGTACTTTGTCTACCACAACATGGACACGAAGACCGGGCGGACTCTGATCCACGACTGGAAGCGGGTGTACGACACGCTCAAAGGCACGCCTTGGAAGACCACACCCGAGGAAGTGATGGCCGAGCATCAGAAGTTGCTCGTGGCCGCTAAAATCCTCGACCCACGGACCAAGGAGTTATGGAAGGAGAAGCGGTCGTTCCTCTCCTACATGTACTACTTCCAGGACTTCTTCGGGCAAGGCCGCACGCCGTTCACCCGCGGGCCGTTCACACACGGCTACACCTACGAACACTCTCCCAGCTACAGCCTGCCCCCGATTCCGAGCCGGCACCGGTACATCGGCGTCGAGACCCCGCAGTTCAAGGAGCCAAAGAGCGCGCCAGCATACTGGGATTATCCGGTCGAGCAGCCGTTCCGAATCGCCAACCGCAAGGGCCTCCTGAGTCACCCGGCGTGGCTGGTCGCCTTTTCCGCCAACACCGCCTCCGACCCGATCCGCCGAGGCAAGTGGATTCGCGAGAAGTTGCTCGCTGGGGTGGTGCCAGATGTGCCAATCACGGTTGACGCGAAGGTGCCGGAAGACCCGCACAAGACGCTCCGCGAGCGGGTGAATTCGGTCACGCAAGCGGCGGCGTGTGTCAAGTGCCACAGCCGCATGAACGATCTCGGCTACCCGCTCGAACAGTTCGATGACTTTGGCCGCTTCCGTAAAGTCGAGCAACTCGAACACCCTGACAACCTGCTCAAAGCCGGTAACGGCAAGACGTTTGCTGACGTGTACAAGACGAAACTTATCGACCCGTCTGGGGTTCTATCTGGAACGGGCGATCCGAATCTCGACGGTGAGGTAAAAGACGCCTCCGATCTGATCGACCGGCTGGCGAAGTCCGACCGTGTGCGGCAATCGATCATCCGCCACGCCTATCGGTTCTTCCTGGGCCGCAACGAACTGCCCTCCGACTCTCAGACGCTGATCGACGCCGACCGTGCCTACTTGAATAGTGGCGGCAGTTTCAAGGCTGTCGTGCTTTCGCTGCTGACGTCCGACTCCTTCATCTACCGCAAACGACCGGGGAACTGAGCATGACCACCCGTCGGGACTTCATGGCGACCGCCGCCCTCGGCGCAAGCGCCCTAACGCTCGCCTGCCGCGCGGTGTGGGCGAAACCGACCGCCGGCAAGCCCCCGATGCGGTTCATCTTCCTGCACAAGGGGAACGGGCTGTTCCCCTCGGTCATGGTGCCGCCGTCTCTGAGCAAGGACGACGCCACGACGGAGGCGAAGAAGGGGCCGCTCGACCTCAACCTGGCCAAACATGAGTTGCCCGAGTGGATGAAACCGATCGCCGTCCACCAAGGCGATTTGACCATCCTTCAGGGACTGTCCGGGAAGATGTGCACCACCGGGCACCACACCTGGTGCTCGTCGCTCGGCGTGTTCAAGGCGAATGAGCGGATCAGTTCCATCAAGTGGGCGACGGCCGATTTCGAATTGGCCAAGTTGTTTCCGTCGCCGATTGAACATGTGGAACTGGCCTGTTTCCCGCTCGGCGGGGGCAACGCTCGCGGCACCCTGAACGGCATCGCCACTGGGTTCTCGGCCCGCGGCCCACAGCAGCCAAACTACGCCTTCGGCTCACCGAAGCTAGCCGCCCAGGAGCTGTTTAAGTCGGTGTCGAGCAACAAGGACGTACAGGTGCAGTCGCAGCTCGCGCGGAGCGGACTGGAGTTCGCCGCCCGGCGGGAAAGGAAACTGGCGGAGACCGCACCGGGCGGCGAGCGGGGGAAGGTGCAGGCCTACGCTGATTCGCTCGAAGCTGTCCGCGAGCGGGACCGCAAGGTGGATGCGATGGCCGACGTCATCCGTCCGCACGTGCCCACGCTGGACGCTAAGTACTTGGCCGACGAGATGACCACGGTGGACCGCCAGCGGGGGCACGTCGAGGTGTTGCTGGCCGCCCTCATTTCGGGCCTGACGAACGTGGTCGCCTTCACGGTGGACGAACTCGGCCACGAGTACACCGGGCTGGCGGGGATCGAGACCGAGAAGGTGAACCTGCACGACGTCGGGCATGGCAAGCCGGTCGGCAAGCTGACCGCCGACGAGGTCCGGTTCGCCGTTCGCCGCCAGCACATGACGCTCGTCGATACGATTGCAGCCCGGCTGAAGAAGGCGCCCGAGGGCGACGGCAGCGTGTTCGACAACACGACCATCTGCTACTTCCCGGACAATGGGGAGACGCACCACTCGCACGGCACTGAGTTCCCCTTCGTCGTGCTGTCGGGCAAGAACACCAAGCTGGACATCCGCGGGCGATACATCCGCCTTCCGAACTACGGCGAGCAGGGGCACAAGACGCTCGGCAACTGGTACACCACGCTGCTGAACGCCAACGGCAACCCGATCAAGCACTACGGGGACTTGGATCCGGGCCTCGGGCGGTACGGTATCGACCAAACCGGCGCGATCAAGCAGTTTATTGCATAACCCACACCTTCTCCCAAGGAGTGAGCCGTGTTGAATTTCCGAATTCGTGACGCGCTGCTCGGCGTGGTATTCTTGTCGCTTGCTGCCCCAGCGCCTGGGGCGGAAAAGCCAGTGAAGGTGTTCGTGCTCGCCGGGCAGTCGAACATGGAGGGGCACGGGTTCGTCGCTGCCGATCCGAAGCGGAACGAGGGCAAGGGCAGCCTCGAGTACACGGCGAAGGATCCCACCAAAGCCGACAAGTTCAGGCAGATCTTGGCCAAAAACGGCAAGTGGGCAGTCCGCGACGACGTGTGGATTCACTACCTGGAACGCAAGGGCAAACTCACGGCCGGCTTCGGCGTGAAAGACGACCGCATCGGTCCGGAACTCGGGTTTGGCTGGGTGGTCGGCGACGCGTTCGAGGAGCCGGTTCTGCTCATCAAACTGGCGTGGGGCGGCAAGAGCTTGGGCAAGGACTTCCGCCCACCGAGCGCGGGCGGTGAGGTGGGCCCGTATTACACAGAGGTCGTGAAACGCACCAAGGCGGTTCTGGGCGATCTCAAGAAAGAGTTCCCGGAGTTCGGCGACCGCAGGTACGAACTGGCCGGGTTCGGCTGGCATCAGGGGTGGAACGACCGCATCAGCCAGGCGTTCGTGGAGGAGTACGAGAAGAACATGGAGCACTTCATCCGCGACGTCCGTATGGCACTAGACGCGGAGAATCTGCCGTTCGTGATCGCCGAAACCGGGATGACTGGTCCGGACGAAAAGCACCCCCGCGCGCTGGCGCTGATGAAGGCGCAGGCTGCCGTGGTGGAGCAGAAAGAATTTCAAGGCAACGTCGCGTTCGTGGGTACGCAGGCCTTCTGGCGCAAGGAAGACGTGTCGCCGACCAAACAGGGGTACCATTGGAACTCGAACGCCGAGACCTACTATTTGATCGGCGAAGCGATGGGGCACGCGATGAAGACGTTGTGCGAGAAGAAGCCCTCGAAGTGAGTGCCAGATTCGTGATCCGACCCGCCACGGCATTTCGCACGAGGTACTCCCTATGTCGCTCCGCATCGCTGCCGCGTACATGCTGCTGCTTCTCGCTCCCGTTGAGCCAGCGGGCGCCGCGGACCAGCCGAAACCGTTGAACCTGCTCATCGTCACCGCGGACGACATGAACGCGGACTCCGGCGGCTGGAACGGCAACAAGCTCGGCGCGACGCCGAACCTCGACGCTTTTGCGAAAACCGCACACCGGTTCGTTAACAGCCATGTCACGGTACCGATCTGCCAACCCGGGCGTTCGGCGCTGATGACCGGTCGCGTCCCGCATCGCAACGGCGCGCTCGGGTTCAACCCAATTCGGCGCGATGTGCCGACGCTGGTCGAGGTCCTCCGCGACAACGGGTACTACACCGGGGTCATCGCCAAGGCCGTGCACATGGCACCGACCGAGAAGTTTCCATGGCACGCGACCGGCGAGCAAGCGCTCGGCAAGCAGCCGAGGAAGTTCGCCGAGAAGTTCCGGGAGATGCTCACGGCCGCCGCCAAAGAGAAGAAGCCGTTCTTCGTCAACGCGAACATCTGCGACCCGCACCGGCCGTTCATCACCGCGAAGGCGAAGGCCGACGAATTCGACGGGGCGAAGGTCTACAAACCCCACGAGGTGACGGTGCCGGCTTTCCTCGAAGACCTCCCGCAGGTGCGGGAAGAGGTGGCGCAGTACTACTCCAACGTGAGCCGATTCGACGTCACCTTCGGCATGGTGATGAAGGAACTGGCCGCCGCCGGGCGCGAAGCGGACACCGTCGTTGTGTTCATGTCGGACCACGGGATGTCTTTCCCCTTCTCGAAGGCGACTGTCTACTACAACGGCACCTGGTCTCCGGTGCTGATCCACATCCCCGGGATGAGTAAGCCGCAAACACGAGACGAGTTCCTCAGTAGCGTTGACGTCATGCCCTCGGTGCTGGAACTGCTTGGCGTGAAACCGCCAGCGGGAATGGACGGGCGGTCGTGGGTTCCGCTTCTCAGGGGCGATGCGCAATCCGACCGCGACTTCGTCGTCACGCACGTGAACACGGTGAGCAGCGGGAAGTCGTTCGCACAGCGTTGCATCCGCACCAAGGGCCGCGCACTGATCTTCCACGCGTGGGTCGCCGGCCCGGATAAGGTCCGCGTCGAGGCGATGAGCGGGCTAAGTTTTGCCGCCATGAACGCCTCGACTGACCCAACTATTCAGGCCCGCGTCAAGCAACTGGTGGAGGGCAAACCGCGGATGCTGTTCGACACCGCGGTCGACCCGAGCGAACGGAAGAACCTCATCAACGACCCGAAGTACGCAGCCGACGTAGCGACACTAAGCAAGAAGTTGCTCGCACACATGAAGCTAACCGCAGACCCTCAGACGAAGGCGTTCGAGGCCGCGTTTAAGAAAAAGTGACCGGCCGAGCACGGTTGGTTTGGCGGCGTCTTCAGTTGCTCTCGTAAGAGTTGGGTGAAGCCCAACTTCCTGTGGATGATGCACGGCTCCGGTTGCCCATTTTGCGGATCACCCCCTGGGTGGAAATCACCGATGGGGAGCGAAGAAATTCCTGGCCGTGTCGGTTGGAGGGGAAGTCAGGCGGCTATATCTGCTTCGAGTGATTTACCTCAAGGGCAACCTGGGATCGTTCACCGTCACCCGTCGTAAGCAGCAGGGGGATGTTCAAGTTTTCGGTCCCAGGACACGCAGAATCCCCGTTGCACTACAGGTTTTCGTCTCTCCCCGATTGTCGCAGATCACCCCCTCCTCTCGCCAGAGCGCGGCATTATGTGGTGGAGCTATCGTGCCTACTCAAGCCCTGCACAGCCACCGCATCAACCATTCGACGGTCGGCCACTTCCACCGCTCGGCCGCGCGGTGGAGCAGGCAGCACATTGTCAGGCTCAGCGGCACCAGTGCCACCCGTGCCGGCATCGCCTGCCGTCATCGCACACGATCACCCACGTCGCCGACGATGCATCAGGTGGCTGAGTTGCCGCGGAACATCGCCGAAGTCAAGCAGCACGAGGGCTGATGACCTGCCCCCGGACAATCTGTGGAGCGAGCCATGGGAATTGCTTGCGGCTGCTGTTCGTATTGCATCCTGTCACGGCTGGCGCGGCGCGACCATGCAGCAGCAAGTGCAGGCCGCCCGGGAGCGGTTCAGCGGGGATGGACGCATGCTCAACTGTCGGATGACAGCAGGCTCATCCGCAAGCACTTCATCCTCGACGAGGATGCTGAAAAGATTCTCAAGTCAGCCATGGAGAGCCTGGGCTTATCCGCCCGCGCTTACGACCGCATCCTGCGCGAGGCCCGCACCATCGCTGACCTGGCTGGAAGCACCCGGGTGGATGCCTCCCAAGTGGCAGCGTCGATCGGCTATCGCAGCCTCAACCGCAAACAATGGCTGCGAGCCTGAAAAGCCGACGCTGACGGTCACCGGCTTCAAGAGCAGGCGATTACGGATTTGGCAGGGTGAGGCCGAAGCGGGCTCCGAACTGGGCGAAGTCGGTGCTGCCATCCACAGTGCCGTCGGCGTTGTAGTCGAACGCGACCAGATTCGGCCCGGTGCTGCCGAAGACACTGCCGAAGGCTGCGAAGTCGTTGCTGCCGTCCACCGTGCGGTCGCCATTGATGTCGCCGAACAACCGGTGGAACGGAAACAGGAAATCCCCGCCGGGGTTGCCGTCGGCATCGCCATCGAACGCCTGGCCACCTCCGTTCAAGATCAGGGCACTGTTGAGTGTCAGCCTGTAGTCGCCATCGCTGAGCGATGGTCCGCCAAGATCAAGGCCGGCACCGCTGTAATCGAGCCGGATCAGCGTCGGCTGACCGGGAGCGGAGAGCACAGTGGGCGTGACCGTCGGTGTCGGCCCGGGGCTCAGCCGCTCGAACGTGAACCAGTTCCCCGTCGGGAACCGCTCGTCGGCAAACGACAACGTGAGTTCGTTGATCATTGAGCGCTGGCCTCCGCCCGCCACGCCAACCTGAATCCCGGCCGGGCGAATCAGCAGGAATGAATCCTCGCCGATATTCCCCTCATTGTCCGTCACACGCACGCGAACATTGAAAAGCCCGCCGGTGCTGTAGGCATGATTGAGGTTGAAAGTCATATCCGGATTGAGTGACAGCGGCTGAAAGCCCGCTCCCTCGGCGTAGTCGACCTGCGCGGTCCAGGTTTGTCCGCTGCCGATATCCTTGAACGAGCCGTTGCGATTGAGAACAAACGGAATATCAGTGTTCGAAACATCCGGCCCCGCGAAGACCGTGGGCTCCAGATTTGCAACGGTGTACGGAAGTGGATGGTTCGCCGGAATCTGTGTTCATTCGTCAATCCCTGCTCCCGTGTCCACACGGACTCAACCGAAACCGCGGTGAAGAGCGGCGGCGTGTAGTCGCTGCACTGCCGGTGGCCGCATATGCGAACGTCGCCGGCTGCCTTCGCGGGCGCCGCCTCACCCGACAGGGCTGCTCATCCTCGGCTCCCTGCGACGCACGGAGCCACCGAAGGTGCGAAAGCAACCACGACTGAGGCTCCAATCAGAGCGTGACGCCGAAGCGGCTGCCGAAGGCGGCGAAGTCGGTGCTGCCGTCGATCGTGCCGTCGTTGTTGAAGTCGAACGGCGAGCCGATGAGCGTGTTGCCGAAGACGCTGCCAAAGGCGGCGAAGTCGGGGTTGCCGCTAACGGTGCCGTCGTTGTTGATGTCGCCGAAGAGCCGTCGCAGATTGGTGTCGCCCTCGGTGCTGGTGAATCCGAGCGACGGGATCGCCAACTGCCAGCGGCCGTCCGCGAGTGAGCCGTACTCCACGCCCGCGGTGGTGATGTTCTCAAACGTCAGCGTCAGCACCGAGGCGAACTCACCGTGCGGGGCTTGGCGAACCAAAACTTCGGGATCCAGGATTGTAGACGTGTCATGGCGATTTTTCCTCCGAGGGCAGGGAAATGCGACCGTACGCATTGTCCACAAGTCGCCGATGTCCGCTGCGCCAGTTATGAGAAAATTCACATTATTGCTATGGAGCATTCAGGTCTTGGCGTTTCTCCTGTTGATTGTGCGACGACATATTTACCGTGGCAGCGCAGACACCGTCAGTGCCAACGTCAAAGAGGAACCGTCGTGAACAGCCGGCGGCCCCACTCGATGTCGGAGCTAAATCGGCCTCGGCTACGTGATAAAAGTGCAGTTCAACTCCCGGCCTGAAGTGACGGTATTCCGTTTGACCGCACCAAATCACAAAGTGTGAGTCGGTGGCGCGAGTTCATTGGCGTCGAGACTGAGTGCCTGAGCCACACTTCACGGCCAATAAGCATCGCGGAGCATTTCGAGTGCGAGCTGCACGATATTGGTCTGGCATTCTGCAGGATGGCTTCTGCTTGTTTCGGTTCGCTCGCAAAGGGCTGATGGTCTGAGGTCAGTGCGCATCGGACGAGCGGTGGCAGAATTGCCTCCGCTCTTTCGTCTGCATTTTGTGCGAATGTGGCACGGTGATTGCGTAATTTGAGTTTGTTGTCACGGTGGCAATCGCCCGCAGCTTCGCTCGAAAGGAACCGGATCATGAACCGCTTCATCCTCGCAATCGCTCTCGCAGCCTTCGGCACCGCGGCGTCCGCGCAAGCACAGGGGTACTACTATTACTACCCCAACACCGGCAACTACTACCACTACTCTCCAGGCATCGTACAGGCCGGCAGCATCGTGGTCTCTCCTGCCACCAGCTACGTCACGCCCGGCGTCTACTACAACAACGGCTACACGAACTACGCCCCCACCTTCTACTATCCGCGCGATGGCTACTCGTACCGCAGCAACTATTACAGCCCGCCCTACAACTATGGTGGCTGGCAGACCTACGGTCGCGGCTTCTATCGCGGCTGGCGCCGCTGAACGCGTGCTCAGCCTTCATGCCCACCCCCAGGCGGGTGGGCTTTTTCATGCGCAGAGGTGTTTGGTGAATCGCTTATTCAATATCCAAGAGGGTAAGGCTGAAGCATGCTCCTGCTCGCAATCGCGACGCGCGAGACGACACCCTCCAGCTACGGAGTTCATGATGTTGAAGCGATCGCGCATTGGGGCACTGTTGGTTGTGATTGCCGGTGGCCTGGCGGGCTATGCGGGCATGTCGAGCCGGTTGACTGCTCCACCGGAGTCGAGTGCACCACCCGCTGGTTCGCCGGAAGCTACGCGGACAGTCGACGGCAAATA
>JBGSSZ010000316.1:0-5263 GCA_041736785.1 Limnoglobus sp. | reverse complement strand
GCCCGAAGCCATCGCCGATGGCATCAATGGCTGGCTGGTCCCCCCCGCGAATGCCACCGCACTCGCGGAGCGGATTCGCAGCTTGCTCGACGATGACGCTCTTCGCCACCGCTTCGGCAGCGCCGGCCGCGAGCGGATGCGCTCGCAGTTCACTTTCACCGCGCAAGCCGTCCGGTATCGCCAACTCTTCGCGACTCTGCAGACATCGAAGAGGCGGGCCGCATGATCGCGCTTACACCGATGCCCATTCAACCAACTCCTCGGACGGCTCCGATCCGCGTCTCATTTGTCATCGACACGCTGAGCCGGGCCGGGACCGAGTCGCAGCTCCTCGCTCTCCTGCGAACACTCGACCGCGACGTCATCGAGCCGACGCTCGTGCTGCTCGACGGCACCAGCAGCCTCTCCCGATCGCTCGAACCAGACGATCTTCCCGTGCTGCGGCTCGGTGTCACCCGGCTGATGTCGCGGCGCGGCTTCGCAGCGGCCCGGGAACTCAAAGCATTCTGGAAGCAGCATCAGCCCGATGTCGTGCAGGCTTATTTCCTCGACTCCGCGTACTTCGCAGTGCCGATCGCGAGGCTGTCCGGGGTCAGACATTGCGTGCGCGTCCGCAACAACCTCGGCTACTGGCTGACCCGCAAGCACCGCGTGCTCGGTCGCTGCCTTGCGCCCCTGGTTAGCGTCACCTTGACCAACAGCGACAGCGGTCGCGAGTCACTGATCGGTCAGGGCACGAGCCGCGTGACTGTGATTGAAAACGGTGTCGATCTCGATCGGTTTCCGAAAACTCGAGGTGTGCGTGATGGGGTCGCCTGCGTCGCTAATCTGCGCGAAGTGAAGAACATCGACGGCCTGCTTCGCGCCGCGGCTATGGTGAACAAGCAGCGGCCAGACACTGCATTCAATATCGCCGGTGAAGGCCCCGAACGAGGTCCATTGGAAGCACAGCGTTCACGGCTCGGGTTGGAGAAGCTGTTCCAGCTTCCCGGCTCGATCGCAGACATCCCGGCATTTCTGGCAGCACACGCGATTGCTGTGCTGCCATCGCATTCCGAAGGGATGTCCAACGCGCTTCTCGAGGCGATGGCCGCGGGCTGCGCCATCATTGCGACCGATGTGGGAGCAAATGCGAAGGTCCTCGGCGGCTGCGGCGTGATTGTGCCGCCGCGGGATGATGCCGCTTTGGCCAGGGCAATACTGCAACTGCTCGCAGATCCGGCTTTTGCACAATCACTCGGTGCTCAAGCCCGGGCTCGTGCCGAAGTGCATTACAGCCGCGATGCGATGCGGCAGCAGTTTGAAGAGTTCTACACGTCACTCGTAGCCGGGCTGAGTTAGTAC
This sequence comes from Limnoglobus sp., assembly GCA_041736785.1. GTDB lineage: Bacteria > Planctomycetota > Planctomycetia > Gemmatales > Gemmataceae > JBGSSZ01. The sequence continues at coordinate 3,919 of JBGSSZ010000316.1, read as the reverse complement.
GCCTTCGTCGCTGAGCAGCACGGCCAGATTCGGATCGCGCAGCAGATCGCGGATGTCGCGCGGTTTGCCGTCGAGCATCACACTGCGCTTCACCAACCGCACGCCGTGGCTGTAGTCGACGTAGCCATCGTGATGCACGATCGTCAGCGGCTGGATGGGCTGGCCGTCGAGCTTGTGCCAGCCATAGATCGCGAGCCGATGCGGCTTCTCGCGGATGCGATTGGAGTTCATGATATCCTTCTTGATTCCACTCACGAGCTCACCGAGCTTGTGGCTCTTGCGCTGGCCCTCGATGATTGCATTGTGATTGGCGAATTGCTTCACACTCTCCCGCGGCTCCCCCAACGGCTGCGGCTCCAGCTTCGCAGTCGCCGCGTCGTGAATCAGATCGACCATCACTTTTGTCGGCAGCGTGCAGCCATAGGCATCCGCTGCCAGCGTTGCGGTCTGCGGTGTCATCGGCATGCGCAAGAAATTCGCATCGCTGCCCAGTGCGAGATAATCGGGCATGACCTCGAAGCTGATCGTGTGGTCCTTGCCTGACTTGTCGCTTCGTTTCGCAGTCACCGTGATGAATTTTCGCAGGTGCTCCGGTACGTTTCCGGCGAGCAACTCCTTCGTGATAGCATCCTCACGGGCCGGTTTCGAAAGCCCGTCAAACGCCTTGAACAGTTGCGATCCGCTGCTCATATCCGCAGTGCGCGCGGGGATACCGGGTGCAGTCTGGATCCATTCCGTATAGGCACGCCCGCCGGCGAAGGTGCCCCACTTCAGATCTCGACCGAGAGTGAGGGCTTCGAGCAATCCGTTCATCTCGCCGACGAGGGCGGTGTGCAGAATTTTGTTGTTCGGATTGGTATGCCGCCAGAGTGTGATGCGGCCATCGAGTGCGGTGTAATGCTCGAAGTCACCGCGTTTCCCGGAGGTGAACTTCACATCTTGCCCCAGTCGCGTGATCATGCGGTCGCAGGCTCGCCAGGTGCCGCCGGTGGGGCCGACGACTTTCTTGCCGTTGAGCGTGATCTCGCGATCATCGTAGGCGATGACGACGAGCCGGCGAGCGGTGTCGCCGTTCAGCCAGGCGAGGAGTTTGTCACCGTGCTTTTCGTCGTTGCTGTAGGAGTAGTTGGAGTCGAGGTAGGCGATGCGGTCGACGCTGGCGGGGATCGTTTCGCCACCATTGAGGAAGCCGCTGGTGAAGCTGCCGCCACCGCTGTGGCCGGTGAGTGTGATGCGCACGTCCTTCGCGGGGATGCGGGCAACGATGCTCTCGACCAACTTGCGGATGCGGGCGGGGTTGTCCTGGAATTTGGCGCGGTAGCTGGGCCAGGTGAGTCCGCCGGCCTCGACCACGGCCAGCACCACATTCTCGGCGGCATCGACCTCGCGAAGCCTGCGGATTTGGGCCGCGACGTGCTGGATGTCGTACCGCCAACTGAGACTGTCGGACTTGCCGCACCCGAGAGTTTCTTCGATCGTGTTGCCATTGGGCGTGGCGAAGATCACCAACCGCGTCGGTTTCGCCGCGTCGAATGGGCCGACGTTGAAGAAGATGCGGACGTTGCCGTCGTGCCATTCCTCGCGCACCTGTTCGCTGAAGTGCGGGCTTCGTCGAAAGCCCGGCAGGAGCGGCTCCGGCGCAGCGGAGAGAATGGTGAGAGCCAGCAGCAGACTCATGGCAACACTCGCAGCGGGTGGAGGCTGGTCGGGTGCTGCTGGTGTATGCTGGGACGTGCATCAAGCCCACCCGTCGCGACGGGTGGGCTTGCGTGGTGCTGCAAGTCGCGTTGTGCTTAGCGCGACATCGGAGCAGCAAGCTTCTCGGGCACGGCCGCGGCGGGCATCGGAGCACCGACAGTGGCATAGGGCTGGCTACCGATGCCGGCAGGCAGTTCGGCGTTGCTGGCGTCGTGCTGGCAGTCGCACTTCCCGCCGACGTGTTTGCAGCCGACGCCGACGAGGAGACCAAGAAGACCCGCGGTCAGAGCAATCTTGCGCATTTTCAACCCATCCATGAGTTTCAGAGATTCAACGGCCCTACTTTGTTCGTCCCCGCGGCCCCGCTCACTTCACCTCTTTTCCGATTCTGCCTATCTATTTCTTCACACCGATTGAAGGAACTTCATGGATTGCATCATCCTTGCAGCGGGCAAAGGCACGCGGCTGCGGCCGCACACCGACACGATTCCCAAGCCGTTGCTGCCTGTGCAGGGGCGGCCGATTCTCGACTGGATCCTTGGGGCTCTGCCGCCCGTGGATCGGCTCATCGTGGTGGTCAACTACCTGGCAGAGCAAATCGAGAGCTATCTCGGCTCGCAGTCACACGTCACGAATTGGACGACGGTGCGGCAGGTGGAGCCGCGTGGCACCGGCGATGCACTCATGAGTTGCCGCGGGCTCGGGACCTCGGACCGCGTCATGGTGCTCAATGGCGATGATCTGATTGGCCGTGCCGATTTGCTCAACCTGAGCACAGTACCGATGGGAATCCTCACACACGCGGTGGACGAGCCCGCGAGCTTCGGGATTGTCGTCGCCGACGGGCAGGGGATGCTGACATCGATTGTGGAGAAGCCGAAGGATCTTGCGCCGCCACAGTTGGCGAATATCGGCGGCTATCTGTTTCCAAAGAGTGTGTTTGAGATCGAGCTGCCGCTCTCGCCGCGTGGAGAGTACGAAATCACCGATGCCGTGAGTGCATTGGCAGCGGGCGGCGGCTTTCACGTCGTCGAGGCGAAGTACTGGCTGCCGATCGGCACTGTCGAAGCGTGGGAGGCGGCCCAGCAGGCAAATCTCAATCCTGTGAAGTAACACAAAAGAGAACGCGGAATTCGCGGATCGAAAAGGATAGATTCTTATCCTTTTGAATCCGAGTCATCCGCGCTCTCTTTTTTATTATCACTGCACAGGTGCGACGCGGCGATCGCTGACGTGGGGCAGATGCTTCCACGACATTTCATCCGCGATTCGTCGCACCAGCAATTGGCGGTATTGGTTCACCGGCACCGAATCGCTTGGCTTGGCTTCAAGCTTGGCATTCACAAAGTACTTGCTGTGCTCGCGGCCCGTGGCACACTCGAAGACCACAGCATCGACGCTCCCCTGACCCTGATACATGTAGACACTGCTACCGGCCTCATAGAGTCTCAAGCCGCTGACGCTGGCGTCGATGACATAATCCGCATTGAGTTGCCGACCCACCTCCGCGGGGGAGAGCGTCTTCCAGCCCGCTGTGCTGTTCTTGAAGCGGTCGATGCGGCTCTGATCGATCACACGAATCTGCGGCTTCTTTTCTTTGCTCTGATCCACGAGGATGTTCCCAAGATTGCGGGCCAGGTCGCGATCGATCCCCGCAAACTCCACAGGCACATTCGGAGCCGAAATGAGGATCGCGATCACCAGATCTTTGCGACCCTCCGGCGGCTCCAGCGGATAATCCGCCGGCGCTTTGCCGTCGCCTTTGAAGAGAAAGTACGACAGTGAGGCCGGATTGCAGCCGATGCATGCCACGATCGCGGCGGTGAGCCAAATCACGCGACGGGCCACTTTGTAAATGCGGTTCATCCCTGAACCCCCCAGGATTTCTAGATCAGTAATATCCACGCCCAGCGGGCGAGCATGAGTGCCAGAAACACTCCAACGCTGATGGTGAGCGGCACCTCGACGGTGCGGAGCCCCCAGTAGCGGCCGCGGATGGCACTGACGATCCCCCACGGAATCAGTGCCAGCCAGAACAGGGCGATCAGCGTGCCGACCCAGTTGGCGGCCAGCGAATTCAGCACGTCGCCGTGCATGAGCAGCGAAAACGCCGTGGTCATCCCGCACGACGGACAGGGCTTGCCCGTGAGCACGGTCATGCTGCACTGCGGCAGGCCAAGCTGCGTGTGAGTCGCCATGGTCCGCGGCGAGCCGTCGGCAC
>JBGSSZ010000305.1:0-2738 GCA_041736785.1 Limnoglobus sp. | reverse complement strand
GCGGCGGCAATGCACTCGGTGGTGGTCGCAACAATCAACTCGGGGGCGCCGGCGGGATCGGCGGCGCGAACGCTGTCCCCACCGCGGGCCAGGCGACCAAGACCACCTCGCTGTCCTTCTACAGCCAGAAAGACGGCAAGTTCATCGAGAGCGGCTTCCTGCTCGATGTCCACATCATCCCGGATGCCCGCATCAACACCCTGGTGATCTCCGCGCCGCCGCAGACCATGCGACTGCTCGAGAAGCTCATCGAAGAACTCGACGTGCCCGGTGCCGCAGCATCCTCAGTGAAAGTCTTCACGCTGAAGAAGTCCGACGCCAACATCGTCGCGACGCTGATCCAGCAACTGTTCAGCAGCGGCACCACGGGCGGGGGCAACCTCGGCGGTGGCGGCGGACAGTTCGGCAATTTGCTGGGTGGTGGCGGTGGCCTCGGAAATCAGTCGGGTGTCAACCGTCCGCTGCTGACGCTGACGGGTGACATTTCCAACGGGGCCGCGCTAGTCGATCTGCGGCTCTCCGTAGATCCGCGGACCAACTCCGTGATCGTCGCCGGCAGCCCGACCGATCTCGACACGATCCGCGCCATTATTGCCAGGCTCGAAGACGCGGAATCGAGCACGTTGCTGACGAAGGTCTACAAGCTCCGCAATGCGGCGGCGGCTGACGTACAGACCGCTCTGCTCACCTTCCTGCAGCAGAAGTTCGCTGCGGAAGCGGCTCAGTTCAACCAGGCCACGACGTTCCACACCCTGCAGCGCCAAGTCTTTGTACAACCGGAGCCGGTGAGCAACACGCTGCTCATCGCGGTGGCTCCGCAGTACTACAACGAAGTGCTGAACTTGATCGAGAAGATCGATGCACCGCCGCCCCAGGTGTTTGTCCAGGTGCTGATCGCTGAGGTCACGCTGCGGAATACCGAAGAATTCGGTATGGAGTTTGGCGTGCAGAGCCCCGTGCTGTTCGCCCGCAGCAGCACCGGCGGGACGCCTGGCACGCCGGGCTTCAACTTCAACACCACCGCTCTGCCGCTCGGGAATGCCACGATCGCCGATCCCGGTGTGGTCGGCTTCCAGGGGCTTGGCAGCCTCGGCGTCGGTCGGCAAGGTGCCTCAGGTGTGGGTGGGTTCGTCTTCTCCGCAGGGAGCGACACCTTCAACCTGCTCATCCGTGCTCTCAAGGCCCAAAGCCGCATCGACGTGCTGAGCAAACCGCAACTGCTTCTGACCGACAACCAAACCGGGTTCTTCCAGGTCGGTCAGAGCTTCCCGATTTCCAACGGGACGACGCAGTCGCCGAACGTCGGCATCACGACCAACATTACCTACATCGACATTGGCATCACGCTGCGGGTCACGCCGCGAATCAATCCCGATGGCCGGGTGCTGATGCGGGTCGAGCCGCAGATCACCAACCCCGATCCGCAGCTTGTGGTGGTCAACGGTCAGCCAACGACATCGTTTTCGCAGCAGACGGTGCAGACGACTGTGCTCGCCAGCGATGGTGAGACGGTGGTGCTGGGCGGGCTTCTGCGTCGGCAGGACATCCGCACCGAAAACAAGATCCCTGTGCTGGGCGACGTGCCGTATCTCGGGGCTGCGTTCCGCTATCGCACGCAGCAGAAGGAGCGTCGCGAGATCATCTTCATCGTCACTCCACACCTGATCCGCAGCGAAGCCGACATGGCCCGCATCGGAGCGATGGAGACGTGCAAGATGAACTGGGTGCTCAAGGACGCGCTGGATGTGAACACCTACGGCGAAGCGCTGCTGAACGGTCGCAACCCGTATGAAGGTCTGCCTCCCGGCGTGGGTCAGGTCGGCGGGATGCCGCTGCCTGGTGGCATACAACCGGATGGCCCAGTGGAAGGCGTCGTGCCACAGCCGTATGTACAGCCGCTTCCGGGCGGTGTGCTGCCGGGCAACGTCGCTCCGGGGGGTATTGCACCCGGGAGCATCGCTCCGGGCGTGATGCCGGAAGTCCCGGCTCCGCTGCCGAATGCACAGAACTCGATGTTACCGATGCCGCAGCAGCCCGCAGTGGTCCCGGCGGGCGGCGTGGTCCCGAACTCCGCCGCGAATGTGAACCGGCCGCTCTGGCCGAGCACGATGGAAGAGCCCAAACCCGTACCGGCACCGACGCCGGCACCCGCAGTCAAGCCCAGGGAGGGGCGAGCATGGAACGTCTTTGGACGCTGATCCCACTGGTGATCTTCTCAGCAGGCTGCACCGGCACTGCAAAGCGGTGGACGACGCCGATCGTCGACGCCGCCCATGCCGTCGAGAAAGTGGTGCTGCCCGAGGTGGTGACGCCTCCCGCCGCGGAGTTCGACTGTGCCTGGGCCAACAAGCTGCAGCAGCTTCCTGACCCGACTCAGGGCGGCAGCATGACTTCCGGCGTGGTCGGGCAGGCCTTCCTCTACTGCGACGACATGCAGCCCGCGTCCATTCTGGGCGAACTGACCGTGATGGTCAGTGATGCCTCGACGCAATCGACTTCCTCGCACAAACCGGAAGTGTGGAACTTCAAGAACGAGACGCTCAAGAAGATGGTGATCAACGACGACCGCTATGGCCGCAGTCTGGCGGTGTTTCTGCCGTGGCCACCGGAATGGCGGGATGTGAATCGCGTGATGATCCAGGCCCGCTACGACCAGCCTGGCACGCCGCCACTCTGGTCGCGTCAGTCGATCCTGACGCTGGATCTGTTCACGTCGAATGGTGCCAGTGCCGGGGGTA
>JBGSSZ010000284.1:0-4181 GCA_041736785.1 Limnoglobus sp. | reverse complement strand
TCGATCTGGAAGTGGTCGCTGGCGGCGGCACGTTTGCCTGCCGGCTCAACGACGGCCTCGATTCGGTATCGCTGGAGTTTCCCCTGGGTACGACGAGCGGCATGACCACGCTCGGCCGCGACGGCGACGAGCCCGCCCTGCAAGCCGAACTCAAGCTGGCCGCGGGGAAGACCTATCGCGTGGAGTTCAGCTTCATCGATCGCCGTGCGAGTCTGGCGGTGGATGGCCGGGCAATCCCACCAGCCCTCGATCTGCCTGCAGAGCATTTGGAGCACCGCAAAGCGGTGGCTCAACCCGTGCAGTTCGGCGTGCATGGTGCCAGCGTAGTGCTGACGAACTTCAAGCTGTTCCGCGATGTGCATCTGCGCGGCGATGGGACGCACGGCGGCAACTCTCCGTTTCAACTCGCCGCGAACGACTATTTTCTCTGCGGAGACAACAGCAACAACAGTCACGACAGTCGCGAATGGTCGATCCCGGGTGTGCCGGAAGCGAGTTTCCTCGGTAAACCATTCCTGATCCACCAACCGTTGCGGTTGGGCCGCGTGACCGTGGCGGGTCAGGAGCGGCAGTATCAGGCCATCGACTGGACGCGCCTGCGCTGGGTGCGCTGAAAATGCGTCGAACCCCCAAACGAATCCTTCTTCATGAGCAGTAGCGTCACCATGACCGAGCCCGTTGCGAAGCCGAAATTCAATCTGGGTCGCTGGCTGTGGTGTCGGCTGATCGGCCGATCCACCAAGCCGACGACGGTGCCACGCGATTCGATCCGCGAAGGGCTCGAGACGATCGTGTTCGTCGTCGTGCTCGTCTTCATGCTCAAGCAGTTTGTGGTCGAAGCGTTTGTGATTCCGACCGGCTCCATGGCCGAGACGCTGTACGGCTACCGCATGGACATCCACTGCCCGGAGTGCGGCTACGACTTCCAACTCAACGCCAGTTGCGAAGTCGACCCCAGCGACGGGCGGCCGCGACCCGTGGAGGGCTACTGCTGCCCAAACTGCCGCTACAAGCAGTCGCTGCCGCGGACACCGCTGGGGTCGAACGCCATCTCCGGCGACCGCGTGTTGGTGCTCAAGGCGATCTACCACCGCGAGAAAGCGGTGCCGGGCGACGTGGTCGTCTTCAAGTATCCCGAAAAGCCGCAGATCAACTACAGCGCGACCAACTACATCAAGCGCATGTGGGCCACGGGCGGGCAGACACTCGCCATCTACCGCGGCGACCTCTACGTCTGCGATTCACTCGTCTACACACCCGCGGATCACGATGGTCGCGGCGAGCCCTGCGAACTGCCCGAGGACGCCAACGATCTCTGGAAGATCCGCTACACCTACCACAACGCGGACAATGCCACGAAGCTCTTCGAGGAGTCCCGCGCCGCCGGCTTCCCCGAGACTGGCAAAGGTTTCAGACTGATCCGCAAAAACGACGTTCTGCTGCGGGAGATGCAGCGTATCGTCTACGACAACGATCACCAGGCCGCAGCCCTCGAGAAAAAAGGCGTGCCGCCACGCTGGAGGCCCGAGACATCCGACTGGGCCGGCTCTGACGGCAATCAGAAATTCGCCCATACCGGCACTAGCCTCGGCTGGCTGCGCTACCGCAACCTGATCGTGGACGACTGGCGAGCCGTCTCCAGCAGCGACAAGAAGGACACTCACGCCAGCGTCGTGGACAACTTCCTCGGGTACAACGGCGAAACCGAGATGGACGGTGCGGGCAACTGGGTCTTCAAGCTCGACCGCGGCAGCGAAGACTCCCGCTACTGGGTCGGCGACCTGATCGTGGAATGCGACGTGGATTTTGGTGCGGGCAGTGCCGAGGTCGTGCTGGAGCTTTCCAAAGGGCCGAACCGCTTCCAGGCGATCCTCGCCAACAGCGAGGTCACGATCCGTCGCACTGGGCCGGAGGGCAAGGATCTGGCAACCGCCACCACCCCCTCACTGTCAGGTCAGCACAAGTTGAAATTCGCGAACGTCGACTGCCGCCTGCGTGTGTGGGTCGATGGCAAGGCGATTCCGTTCGAGAAGCCGGTGGATTACGCCCCACTGCTGCCGACGAAGTTCGACCCTGCCGACACGAAAAAAGAAGGCTGGGTGACGGCCAACGACATCGATGCCCCCGTCAGCATCGGCGCCAAAGGCGAAGTGACCGTCAGCAAACTCAAGATCTACCGCGACACCTACTACATCCCCGTCCACGAGCAGTACCGCACCGCACGACACATCTCCAGCACAGTGAGTACGCACTTCGCGCAGCCGGGACACTATTTCTGCCTCGGCGACAACAGTGCCCAAAGCTCGGACAGCCGCGTCTGGGGAACCGTGCCGGACCGGCTGCTGCTGGGCAAGGCGGTGTGCATTTTCTTCCCCATCGGCCGCATCGGACTCATCAAGTAGCACTGGCGACGGCGGCACGGTTTTCTAAGGTGAAGGCATCTCCCCGCGGTGCCTGCCGATGCCCATTGACCTCTCCGACCACGTCGCGAAACTCAAGCTCGGCGGCGGTGCGAAAGCCATCGCCCGCCAGCATGAGAAAAACCGCCTCACCGCCCGCGAGCGCATCCATCTCCTGGTGGACGAGGATCGCTTCTTCGAGCTTGCCCTCTGGGCCGCGTACGACATGTACAAGGAGTGGGGCGGCGCGCCATCCGCCGGCGTCGTCACCGGCATCGGTGTGATCCACGGTCGGCGGGCGATGATCGTCGCCAACGACGCGACCGTGAAAGCCGGCGCATTCTTCCCGCTGACCTGCAAGAAGGTGCTCCGCGCTCAGCGGATTGCGATGGAGAACCGTCTGCCGCTGGTCTACCTCGTGGACAGTGCGGGCGTGTTCCTGCCGCTGCAGGATGAAGTGTTCCCTGACGAGGACGACTTCGGCCGCATCTTCCGCAACAACGCCGTCATCAGCGCCAGTGGCATCCCGCAGTTCGCCGCGATCATGGGGAATTGCGTCGCGGGCGGCGGCTATCTCCCCGTGCTCTGCGACAAGCTGCTGATGACCGAAGGCAGCGGCTTGTACCTTGCCGGCCCGGCTCTCGTGCGGGCGGCGATTGGGCAGGTCGTCGATCACGAATCCCTCGGCGGGGCCCAGATGCACGCCGCCATCAGCGGCACCATCGACTACCGCGAAGCCAATGATGAAGCGTGCCTCGAGCGCCTGCGGCGATTGATCGACAACTTGCCCCCGGAAATCCCACACGTAGCGACGAGTGGGATTGCGGCTGCCGCAGACTACACGCAGTTCGAGCAGCAGGAATACGACGTCCACGATCTGCTGAAGCTCATCCTCGACGACGCGCCCTTCGACGAGTTCAAAGCCGAGTACGGTCAGAGCCTCGTCTGCGGCACGGGGCGGCTCGGCGGGCAGCCCGTCGGCGTCGTCGCCAATCAGAAAAAACGCGTCAAGACTGCCACGGGCGTCCTCGAATTCGGCGGCGTTATCTACGTCGACAGTGCCGACAAAGCCGCCCGCTTCATCATGGACTGCAACCAGGTCCGCATCCCGATCCTCTTCATTCAGAATGTCAACGGCTTTATGGTGGGCCGCGACAGCGAACAGGCGGGCATCATCAAAGCCGGGGCCAAGCTCGTCAACGCCATCAGCAACAGCGTGGTGCCCAAGATCACACTCATCACCGGCGGCTCGTTCGGCGCGGGCAACTACGCCCTGTGCGGCAAGGCATTCGATCCGCGGTTCATCCTCGCATGGCCCACCGCACAATACGCCGTCATGGGTGGGAATCAGGCCGCGAGCGTGCTGCTGGATGTGCAATTGCAGGCCCTCAAGCGCAGCGGCAAGGAGCCCGACGATGCCGAACTGGAGGAACTTCGCGCGAAGGTGAAAGCGAGCTACGATGTGCAGACCGACATCCGCTACGCCGCGGCACGGCTGTGGGTCGATGCCATCATCGAGCCCGCGGAGAGCCGGGCTGCTCTGATGGAAGCGATCGCCGTCAGCACCCGCCACGACGACGGTAAGCCCTTCAAAACTGGCGTCTTCCAGGTCTGAGGCATCAGAATCGACTCGGCGCGTACGGCACGGGGTCGACATGCGGCCGAGCACCGGTCACGAGTTCCGCGATCAGACGCCCGGTCGCAGGCGCCATCGATAGCCCGAGCATGTTGTGCCCGGCGGCCAGCCAGACATTCTTCCGGGCTGTCGGCCCGATCAGCGGC
>JBGSSZ010000306.1:0-29824 GCA_041736785.1 Limnoglobus sp. | reverse complement strand
GTCGTGCTCGTCCGCACCCGCGGGCTCTGGGGTTCGAGCTTCAGTTGGGCCCGCACCGGCACCAAGCCCAGCCTCACCGGCGAACTCTCCCGCGGCGTATTCAAGCTGCTCGCCAATCTGATCGTCTTCGCTCCACGTCGCCGGGTGACGATGACGCTCGAAGCATTCACGGCTGCGGAGCGACCTGAGCCGACCCGCGAGGCGATGAATCCGTGGATCGAGAAATGGTACAACGCCGACGGCGGTGAGCAGCCCACCTTCGTGCCGACGCATTTTCTCTTCGGCCCGCGGACGCACGAGTTTCCGCCGCACTATCAGGCACCGATCCCCGACGCCAGCAAAGTCAAGCAACCGGTCAAAGACGCAATTGCCAAGCTGCTGGCTGAGCACGTCAAGCGGTCGCTGACGGAGAGTGAGAATCTGCCCGAGACGACGCTCGCCTCGCTGGGGCTCGACAGTTTGGAGACGATGGAGATTGCGGTGCAGGTGGAGCAGCAGTTCGGGTTCACGAGCGAATTGCTGCCGGTGAATGTGGGTCAGTTGTGGGCGATCGCCAGCGGGTTGGCGGAGAGCGGCCCGCCGAAGCCGCCGCCGCCGCTCTGGTTCACGCCGCCGTCCGACACAAAGCCGCTGGAGATTTTGGGCGAGACGATCCCGGAAGCGTTCTGGAACCGTGCCCGCAGGCATCCGAAGAATGTCGCCGCCGCCGACGATCTCGCTGGTACACTCACTTACGAGAAACTGCTCATCGGCGTGCTCACGATGGCCAAGCGCTTCGAGAGCCTCCCCGGCGAGAATGTCGGCGTACTGCTCCCTGCGAGCGTCGCCGGCGACATCGCCGTGCTCGGACTGCACTTCGCCGGCAAGACGCCGATCGCCCTGAACTGGACCACCGGCCCCAGTGCTATGGCTCACGCGGTGAAAATCACCGGGCTCACGCGGGTCATCACCTCAAAGCGATTCATCGATCGCACGCAGCTTGAAGTGCCGGGCGCGGAGTTTGTCTTCCTCGAAGAGATCCGCGCCGGCGTCGGCAAATTGGAACTGCTGCGGCGACTGATCGCCGTGCGTTTCTTCAGCAGCTTCATCAAGCCCACATTCAAGACCGATCCGCATGCGGCGGCGGTGGTCCTCTTCACTAGCGGCAGCGAGAAGGCACCCAAGGCAGTGCCTTTGACGCATGCGAACATTATCTCCGATCTCCGCGGCGCGACGCCACCGCAGGAACTTACCCGCGCTGACAGCGTGCTCGGCTTTCTGCCGATGTTCCACAGCTTCGGGCTGACCATCGCCGGGCTGTTCCCGATCCTGGCCGGAGCCAAGGTCGTGCACCATCCCGATCCCACTGACGCTGCCGCCCTGGCGAGGAAAGCCGCTGCGTATCAGACCACGATTCTCATCGGCACGCCGACCTTTATGGGGTTCATTTTCAGCCGCCTCAAGCCCGGCGAGGTGCCGCATCTTCGCATTGTGGTCGTCGGTGCGGAGAAGTGCCCGGATGAACTTTTCGACCGCGTGAAAGCCATCGCTCCGCAGGCCACGGTCCTGGAGGGTTACGGCGTGACGGAGTGCTCGCCGTGCGTGAGTGTGAATCCGGTGGCGAAACCGAAGCGGGGCACGATCGGTCAGCCTCTACCGAATGTGCGGGTCTGCATCCGCGATCTGGACACGGACCTGCCGCGTGGCCCGAACGAAATGGGCATGCTCTACGTGAACGGGCCGAATGTCTTCCCGGGCTACCTCGCGCATGATGGCGAGCCGCCGTTCAGCATGATCGACGGCGAGCGCTGGTACACGACGGGCGATCTGGCCTCGCTCGACGACGAAGGCTACATCGTGTTCCACGGGCGGCTGAAGCGTTTCCTGAAGGCCGGCGGCGAGATGATTTCGCTGCCGATGCTCGAGGAGCCGTTTGCGACGAAGTATCCGCCCACCGACGACGGCCCGCAGGTCGCGGTGGAGGGGATCGAGCTTCCTGGCAGCCGCCGCGTGGTGCTGTTTGCGACGTTCGAAATCTCGCTCGCAGAAGCCAATGCCATTCTGAAAGCCGACGGCCTCGGTGGCGTCATGCGGATTGACGATGTGAAAAAGCTGGACGCGATCCCGGTGCTGGGGACAGGCAAGACGGATTATAAACTGCTGCGGTCGCAGATTACCAAGCCCTGATGGCGAACCTGCCGCCATTGATACCGCTCCATGCCGGCGACTCGCTCGTCCGTGGCAAGCTGGAACAGTACAAGCTGCTCAGTTCCCATGACCTCGTCGAATCCTTGAAACCCGGGCAGCCCGGTGCGTTGAAGACGCGGCCCGATGGTACAATGCTCGATGGGCACCACCGCATCCGAATTCTCCGGACCGCGGGTTCGATGTTGATACGCTGCCCCGAGAGATCGTACCCCGACACGAGTTGAGTGATTGATGGCCGATTGGTATTTCATTCCCACGCCGGCTGCGGGTCGCCTTGCGATCGTGGCCCGCCCGCGTGGTGGTGACTGGCTCGCTGATGATGTCGCGCGCTGGAAGCACCTCGGGATCGACAGCGTGCTCTCCCTGCTCACTGACAGCGAACGCGACAGCCTCAATCTGCAAAATGAAGCGACCGAACTCGAGTCCCAAGGTATCGCGGCACTGCACCTGCCGATCACGGATCGTGGTGTCCCCGCTCAGCGGAAGGCCTTCGAGAATCGCGTACGTCAGGCAGTGGCGGCGGTTCAGCGCGGCAAGACATTCGCCGTCCACTGCCGTCAGGGCATTGGCCGTGCACCCCTGTTCGCCATTGCCGTGCTGATGGCGATGGGCATCAATCGCGATGCCTCGATTGAAGCTGTCTCCCAAGCCCGCGGTGTGCCGGTGCCGGAAACGGATGGCCAGCGTGAGTGGCTCACAACACTGTTCACCGAAAGTCTGCAACCATCATGAAACCAATCCGCGTGGCCCGGGTATCTGAGGCGATCCGCGAAGTGGCGGCGACGACCATCCTCTTCGAACTCAAAGACCCGCGCGTCAAAAATGTCACCGTCACCCGCGTCGAGGCGTCCGCCGACCTGATGACGGCGAAAGTCTACGTGTCGATCCTCGGCAGCGAGAAAGCGCAGAAGCTCACCATGCACGGACTCGAAGCCGCCACGGGGTTCATTCAGAAGAAGCTCGCGGACCGGCTCGCCATGCGCTTTACGCCGACGCTGACGTTTGTCCTCGATGAAGGTGTGAAGCGGAGCCTGGAGATCGCGAAGATCCTCGCCGACGAAAATGCCCTGCGTGGCGAGACGGCTTCCACCGAAGAGGTAGCCGAATCGGACGAAGATTCGGAAGATGATGAAATTGACCACCGGTAGGTGACGCATGGCGGCGACGCTCAACAAACAGGAACTCTTCGGTCGCGCGATCAAGCTGCTGGTGAAGAAGTACCCGGCTCCGCCGCCGCCGGAAACGCGGCCGGTGCTCGACGAACTCGTTTACGCCCTCTGCCGCGAGAACACGACTTCGCCGCTCGCGCAAGATGCTTTCAAACGCCTCAAGGATGACTTCCACGACTGGAACGAGATCCGCGTCAGCACTGTCGCGGAAGTCAGCCACGCTCTGCGCGGATTGCCCGACGCCGGCAGCAAGGCCAAGCGACTCATCGACTTTCTTCAGGAGTTTTTCGAAGGCGACTACACCTTCAGCATGGAAGGGATGGAGAAAAAGGGTCAAAAGCAGGTTGCCAAGCAATTGGCCCGCTATCAGGGTGTGACAGATTTCGCCGTCGCCTGGGTGCTGCAGCGTTCGCTCGGCGGGCACTCGATCCCGCTCGACGACGCAAGCATTCGCGTGCTGCGACGGCTCAAAGTCATCGACGACGAGGTCGACGACAACGAAAGCCTCCGCGGAACCGTCGAACACTACGTGAGCAAGGCCGACGGCTACGAGTTCACGGAAGCGATCGCCGCACTGGCCATGCAGATCTGCAAGGACGGCATGCCCGAGTGCAACAAGTGCCCGCTGAACAAAGACTGCCCCACAGCTCAGGTCATGCTGAATAAGAAGGCGAAACCGAAGGCGAAGTGAGTCATGCCCAGCATCGCGTGCCCACAGTGCAAGACCAAACTTGTCGCCCCGGCAGAGGTGCTGGGACAATCGGTGCGTTGCGTGAACTGCGGCGGACAGTTCACCGCGAGCACGAGTCAGTCGCCATATCTCGAAGGTTTGCCGTCGCAGCCGCGGGATCGTCGTCCGCTGCTGCTTGCGGGCGGAGTGGTGCTGAGCCTGCTGCTGGTGACCGGGCTGGTGCTGATTTCGAATTCCATGCAGGTGGAGATGGCGACGCTGACGCCGGGCGTCGTACTGCCCGAACAACTGCCAACAGCCGAGCCGCCGCGGAAGCCCGCTATGACCACAGCGGATGGCACGCCGATCGAGTTGCCGGATGGCGATGGTCCGGATCGCATGCCGCCGCCGGGTGAAGATTATTCGCCCGCGGTACGGAAAGCGCTCGGCCGCGATACCAAAACGCCGGATGCACCGAAAGCAAAATCGTTCACGCTCGACGATGTCACGCTTACCGGCATCAAGTGGAATACGGTCGCCAAAACCCGCACGCTCGACATCGGTTATTCGTTTCGCAACGGCAGCGGACCCGTCGGAAACCTGTACACGCTCAAACTGCGATTCAACGGCGCCGTCACACTCGATTGGCCCATGTCGGTCGTGCTCCCCGCCAGCGACACGCTCAGCATCCCTACCGGAGCGGGTGATTCATTGCCGCGGGTGGAAGTGTGGGTCGAGCGCAGTGTCGCCGGCGGGCTCGCGCAAAAAGTGTCCAACACGCTCACGCTCGAATGACATCACACGCGGACGCTGGCATAGAGTGCTTCATACTCGCCCGCGCTGCGGCTCCATGAATAGTCCTGACTCATCGCCGTGCGGACCACTTTTTTGAAGTCCGCGGGCCGCGTGCGGTAGAGCGTCAGCGCCCACTGCACCGTCTTGTAGAGCGCGTCTGACGTGTATTCGCCGAATGTGAACCCCGTCGCGTTGTTGTCGCTGAGTGTGATCTCGCTGGCACCCACCACGCTGTCCGCCAGGCCGCCGGTCCCACGTACCACCGGCGGCGTGCCGTACTTCATCGAGTACAGCTGATTCAAACCGCTCGGTTCGTAGCGGCTCGGCATGAGGAACAGATCGCTGCCCGCCTCGATCAGATGCGCAAGTTGCTCGCTGTAGCCGAGGTAGAGCCCGACCTGCTGCGGATGTCGATTGCGGAAGCCCTGAAGCTGATTCTGATATTCGAGATCGCCTTCACCCAGGAAGATGATCTGGCAGCCGAGGTCGAGGAATCCGGGAGCCGCACCGAGCACAAGATCGATGCCCTTCTGACTGACGAGCCGCGCCACCATGCCCAGCACGGGTTTGTCCGTGTCGACGGGGAGATTGAACTTCCGCTGCAACTCCGCTTTGTTCACAGGCTTCTGCTCGAACACTGTCTCAGACGTGTATTTCGCGGGGATGTGCGGATCGTGTTCGGGGCTCCAGAGGTCGTAGTCGACGCCGTTCATGATTCCGCTGAGCTTGTGGCGGTATTCGCCCAGCACGCCTTCGAGCCCGCAGCCAAACTCACTCGTCTGAATCTCGCTGGCATAGGTGGGGCTGACCGTGTTGACGGCGTCGGCGAAGACAATGCCCGACTTGAGAAAGTTGAAGTGGCCGTGAAACTCAAGCTGCTTGTGGTTGAAGAGCCAGCCGGGCAGACCCGTGAGCCGCATGACCTCCGCGCCGAACATTCCCTGGTAGGCGATGTTGTGGATTGTGAAAATGCTGCGCGTGTTTTCCCAGCCGCTGCGGGCCCGGAACACTTCATTCAGATAGACCGGCACGAGGCCCGTCTGCCAGTCGTTGGCATGCACGATGTCGGGCGTGAAGCCGAGTGCTACCGCAGTCTCCAGCACCGCCCGGCTGAAAAACGCGAAGCGCTCGGCGTTGTCCTGGTAATCCGATTTGTAGCCGCCCGGCATGCTCTGCTGATAGAGGCCCTGACCCTGCACGGGATCGTCACGGTCGAAGTATTCCTGCTGATCGATGAAGTAGATTGGCACATCCGACTGGGTGAGTGTGCTCTGATAGAGCCGACATGCAAAGACGCGTTCACCCACGCTCACGGGCACCACGTGCTTGGTCTTCTCCGGTGGCTGGCGCCGCGTCCGCACGCCGCGATAGTAGGGCATGACCACCGCGACATCGTGCCCGCGCTGACCGAGCGCCCGTGGCAGCGAACCCGCGACATCCGCAAGGCCGCCGGTCTTGGCGAAGCCGACGACTTCCGACGCCGTGAAGAGTATGCGCACCCGAACAGTCTCCGCAGTTTGCCTGAAGTATAGCACTCAGCTGGGGTGAGCTATCACGCTCCGCTGAGATGCTACGAGGTCCGTGCCGGCGCATCCGGCAGAGTCACCGCGACCGGAAATGCTCGCCACAACTCGCAAGAATGCGCTCGCGTGCCGTCTTCGCGGCCTGATCCGGATTCTCGTGGCACGTGTAGAGCTCGATCGTCACCCAGCCCGCATAGCCAATCGCACTCAGTGCCTTCAACGCCGCGGGGAAGTCGATCACGCCATCGCCCGGCACCAGGTGATGATGCACCCGGGTCGCGGCGATGTCCTCCAGATGCACATGCCGAATGTGATCCTTGAGCGTGAGCACGGTAGCCGCGGGATCGTCGCCGACGCAATAGGAATGACCAATGTCGAAGTTCAGCCCCAACTGCGGCGACTGAATGCGACTCGCGAAATCGAGATACTGCTCCGCATTCTCGATTAGCAGATCGGGCTCCGGCTCGATCAGCAGCCCCACGCCGACCTGCTCCGCATGATCGACCACCGGCTTCAGCATCTCCAGAAACAGTGTCATGCACTCCGCATAGCTGCGGCCTTGCCGCGGTCCGCCCGGCTCCGTCGTGATGTGCGGCGCGCCGAGCTCTTTCGCCAGCGACAGGGCACGCTTCGTGTGATCGATGCGGATCTGGCGGTAGTGGCGATCCGGCTCGATCCACGACGGATGCAGATACTTCTGCCGCGGATCGTTGACTGCGTGCATCATGAACGCGTTGACGTTCGAGATCGTCAGCTTGTGCGTGGCGAGGGCGTCGCGGATCGCCTGCTTCTGCTCCTCGAGCAGGTACGCCGGCCAGGCGTGTGGCACGTCGGCCATGATCTCCACGCCACCGTAGCCGAGCCCGGCGATGCGCTTCACCGCCTCAGCAAATGAGAAATTCAAATACGCATTCGAGGAAAAAGCAAGCTTCATGGTGTCTGTTCAAAAGGGAGTCACAGGCAGGAGCCGACGGTGTGTAACGTAATCGGGCCGAAGCGTTTCGACCACTCATCAACGTCCCAGGCATCACGCTCCCGGAAAAAACTTCTAGCTTCTCTTGGCTTTGCTCGCGACTTCGGCTACAAAGCACAGTCCGGGATTTGCGCGAACGTCAGAATCTCTCGCACTGGAAAGGGCTTTTATGGGTTTGCGGATGCGTGTTCACGACAAGGAGCCAATCGGCCAGGCCATGCGCCGGTTCAAGAAGCTCATCGAACGAAGCGGCATGCAGAAAGAACTGCGCGCCCACCAGTACTACGAGAAGCCCTGCGAGCAGCGTCGCCGTGCTCACTTGCGCAAGATCAAATCCGCCCGCAAAGCCCAAGGCATGCTCGGACCGATCAAGTAGCCAGCCACTGCTGCCCGTGGTTATGCCACGGGCAGCTGCATCTCACTTCTGCACAAATTTGTACAGCTGCGACTCTGTTCGCACATACAACGCACCGTTGCCGGGCACGAAGCTCGCAAACGTCTTCTCGTTCAAGTCGCTGGCGCTGACCTCTTCATAGCCCGCTTTCGACGCTTTCACGACTTGCCCGATGCCGTTTTCGCTTGTGATATAAAGCAACCCGTCGGCCAGAATTGGCGAGGCACTGTACGCACGGCCTTTCAACCGCTCCGCCCAATGCACCGTGCCCGTCTTGGCGTCAACGCAGCTGAGCCGACCAGCGTCGCTGATCACATACAGCTCCGAGCCATCCGCGATCGGTGTGGGAGTATTCGGAGCATCCTTGCGCATCTTCCAGGCAATCTTCGCCGTCACGTCGCCGCTGCCGGTGGGGTCGACCGCGATCAGGTGCTGCGTCGTGTAGCCTGTCTGCACCATCACCAGGCCCTGCGTGAAGACGGGGCGTGTGATCACGCTCCAACCCGGCGCGGGGTATTTGGCGCGCCAGAGTTCCTTGCCGGTGCTGGGTTCATACGCCGCCACGAAATCGCTCGACGGGCTGACAATCATCCGCCGGCCCGCGGCTTCGATCAGTTGCGGAGTGCTAAACGTGAACTTCATCGTAGCTTTCGTCTTGCGGTCCGTTTTCCAGACCTCCTCGCCGCTCTGCTTGTTCAGTGCAATCACATATTGCGCATCGAGACCATCGACACTGAAAACAAGTGTGTCATCCACCAGGATCGGCGAGCCACCGTTGCCGTGCAGGGGTTTGTACACATACTTGGTGGTCTTCCACTTCACAGTGCCGTCGAGATCAAGGCAACCGAGCCCGAGATGCCCGAAGTAGACCCAGACATGCTTGCCATCGCTGACGGGAGTCGGGCTGGCGTGACTGTTTTTGCGGTGCATCTGCCCGGTGAGCTTCTCAGTTGCCGTGAAGAGTTCGGTCCTCCACAGTTCCCGGCCCGTGGCGGCGTCATAAGCCAGGGCAAACAGGTTCTGTCCGTCGTCCTCAGCTGGAATCGCGGTGGTCAGGATCAGCTTCTGACCGACGAGAATCGGGCTCGACCAGCCGCGGCCAGGCACAGGAATCTTCCAGGCGACATTCTTGTCCGTGCCCCATTCGCGCACGAGTGCGGGGCCAGTGTAAACCCCGGTGCCATCGGGCCCGCGAAATTCACGCCAGTCGGTGGTCGGAGCAGCGGCCAAAGTCATCAACAGCATGAGCATTGTCGGATTCCGGTGTGATGGGCTCATTGTACAATGCGCTGCTGAATCACCCACGAAGCGAACACTATGGCGAGCTACCGCAATCTCCCCCCGCTGGCCGGCCTCTGCACGATGGAGGAGGCCATGAAGCCCGGCTTGAGCGTCGAAGAATGTGTGCGGCGGCTCAAACGCTTCCACTATGCGTTCGTCCGCCTGCACGGCATGCTCACAGCGCGGATCACTTCGGAGCCCATCTATGAGTTGAAGACCGCCTACGCACATCATGCCTATTTGTGTGCCGAGCATGCGACCGCAATCCGTCAGCGCGTCGGCGAAATGCGCGAGCCGCCGCTGGGGCTGGAGGAGGTGCCGCATCCTGCCCTGGAGGCGTTCTTTGATGAAATTCAATGTGCACCGAATTCTCGGTTTATTCTCTGCGGCATTTATACTGCCGCTAATGTTCTGTTGGAATCAATTGGTAACTACATTTGTGCAACGAATCCGTTGACCGATGCACCGTCACGAAGATTGTTGAAGTTTGCGTGTATGGAGTTGGATGAAATGATTGAATTTGGAGAAATTGCCGATAGTCAGTTGCAAATGCTTGGTAATGATCGAGATCTGCGTCAATGGAAATTCGAGTCCCTCAGCAAGCTGCTGGCTTACGCCGGCGGGATGGTCGGCGTCGACAATCCACGACCCGTCAGTAAGGCGAATCCGAAAACTGTGATCAATGCCAATGGAACCGGCGACGTCGACCTCCCACGGCAGTTTTCAAAATCACTGCTTCTATTCGATCCGGTGCCAAAACGCGATGAGCGCTTCCAGGATCTCTGGAACCAAGGCGTCAATGCCGAGGTGTTTCTCTATTCCGACGAATACCCGGCCCATGCCAAGGCATTGATGATGCTCTACAAGCGCATTCGCGAGATTGATGTGCCGGAAATGATGGCGTCGATCCTCGCGCAGACTCCCGGAAAACCCTGGGCCTACTACCGCGACATGAGCCGGCAGATCTGGGACGAGGCCCGCCATGCCATGATGGGCGAGGTCGGTTTCAATGCCCTCGGAGTCGACTGGACGCAGGCGCGGATCACTTTCAACTGGAGCTACCGCCTCAACACCGAATGCACACCGCTCGAACGTCACGCGGTGCTCTTCTACATCGAGCAGGGACTGATGCCAAAAACGGGCAAGCGATATGAGTATGAGGTCGCGAAAGAATCTGGCATTCCGGTCATGAGCACGATCCAGGATTTCGACTGGGCCGACGAGGTG
The DNA here is from genome assembly GCA_041736785.1 of Limnoglobus sp. Lineage (GTDB taxonomy): Bacteria > Planctomycetota > Planctomycetia > Gemmatales > Gemmataceae > JBGSSZ01. Next base: position 19,605 of record JBGSSZ010000306.1, on the reverse strand, counting down.
TTGCACTCTCACATTGGCCGGCAGTGGCTGGTCCCGGAGTTCGGATCGCTGAAAAAAGCCCTGGAGTTCGGCGACGCCGCCTGGTCGAAGATCACCAGCAACTGGGTCACCGTACGCGATGAGGGACTGACAACGCACGAAAACTGGTGGCCAGCACTCTATTCACAAGCCTGTGCCGTCGCAGGCGTGACACCGGAGCTGAATGTCATGCAGTACTGCGAAACCTATGAAGCGAAACGCGCCGACGTGCATCGACGGATTCCAGCAGAATAAATTACGCAGAGCGGTCCGTCCGACGGCCGGACCATCATGCCCCATAATCAATATCGTCGGTGCTCTCGATGCGATGCCGCAGGATAAATTCCCGCCGTCCTTCCACTTCATCACCCATCAGCATGCGGAAGCGGCTCTCTGCGAGGTGAGCGTCTGCAAGAGTCACCTTCTGCATGGTTCGCCTCGCGGGGTCGAGCGTGGTTTCCCACAATTCCTCCGCATCCATTTCTCCAAGACCTTTAAATCGCGTAACCTGAATTCCCTTTTGGCCGATCTCGCGGACGAGGTTCACCACATCGCGCAAATGTACGACATCTTTCTTGCTGTCGCCGGTCACCATCTGATAACGCAGCACCGGCTCACGACCGGCGATCCTCTCCAGCGGAATGAGCGCCGGATAATCAAAACCATAGTCTCGAAGTTTCACGAGGGCCTTGTTCAGTGCTTTCACTTCATGCCATTCGTCCACAACGAAGCGATGCTGATCCTCGACATGAGGCGCTTCGGTACTCACTTCCACGGCGTCGCCCACGGCCAGATCGCGGCCGAGCTTGGCCGACAATTCCTGGCGATAGGCGTCCACTTCAGCTTGTGTGAACTTGAATGCCCGCTCCTCGCCGCAGCGGACGGAGAAGCATGGAAAACCCGCACCTTCGCGATGTTCCTTGCGGAAGTGCAGCAGCGGAAAACCACGCCGCTCCAGCGTCTGCAGAGCAATCTCGATCTCATCCAGCAGGGGCAACAATTTCTTGAGCTGATCCCCTTCAATCATTTTGGGCACTTTGAAGAGCTCGTTCCCGTCGTGGCTGGCCAGCACTTCCAGAGCAGTGTCTTTCAGACCGCGAATCATCAGTTCGCTGGCCATCGCTTCGCGGGTCTGCACGAAGCGAGTTTCTTTCTTCTGCACGACTTTGAAGAGCGGCGGCCTCGCCATGTAGATATTGCCATTCTCAATCAGCTTGCGCATCTGTCGAAAGAAGAACGTCAGCAATAATGTGCTGATGTGCCGGCCGTCGACATCGGCATCGGTCAGGATGACGATTTTGCCATAGCGGACTTTCTCGACATCTTCGGAGTTGTCGATATCGACGCCGATGGCGGCGATCAGGCTGGCGATTTCCGCATTCTTCAACAGTTTCTCGAGACGTGCCTTTTCGACATTGAGGACTTTTCCGCGCAGCGGGAGGACAGCCTGGAAGATGCGGTCGCGGCCGCTCTCCGCGGAGCCGCCGGCGCTGTCACCTTCCACCAGGAAGAGTTCGCTCTCTTCGCGGTTCTTAGTGGAGCAGTCCATCAGCTTGCCCGGCAGACCGCCGCCACCGAGGATCTTTTTGCGATCGATGATGGCATCGCGGGCCTTCTTCGCAGCCATGCGGGCTTCTGCTGCAAGCAGCACTTTCTTGCAGATTCGCTCGCCAATTTTCGGATTGTGTTCGAGGAATTCAATGAGTGCCTCATACACAACACTGCTGACCAGGCCTTCGACATCGGGATTGGTGAGTTTGACCTTGGTTTGCGATTCGAAGCTGGGGTCGGGGTGGCCGATGCTGATGACGGCAGTGAGCCCTTCGCGGTAGTCGTCGCCGCGGATTTCGATTTCGTTTTTCTTGTCCTTATCCTTGAAGTGACCTTCTTTTTTGCCGTAAGTACCGATGCCGGTGGTGAGCCCACGACGGAAACCGGAGAGATGCGTGCCGCCGTCGGTGTTGTAAGCGTTATTGGTGAAGCACTGCTCGATGCGCCCTTCGCCATTGTTGTACTGAACGCAGACTTCGACTAGGACGCCATCAACCTCTTTATTGATGTAGATGGGCTCGTGCAGCACCTGTTCGCCTTCATTGAGGAAGATCACATACTCGGCGATACCTTTTTCGGAGTAGAACGTATCGCTGCGGTTTTCTTTTTCGTCGGCGATATTGAGTGTCAGCCCTTTATTGAGAAAGGCAATCTGTCGGAAGCGACTGGCCAGTTTATCGTAATCGAATTTGTGCGTGCCGAAGATTTCAGGATCGGGTTTGAAGCTGATGTTGGTACCGGTCACGCCAGCCGGTGCGGGGCCGACGTCCTGAAGTGCACTGGTGGCGTAGCCACGTTCAAATTCCATCTTGTAGACACGGCCATCGCGTCGGACTTCCGCTTCGCACCATTCGGAGAGAGCATTCATGGCCTTGGCGCCCATGCCGTGCAGTCCAGCACTGACGCGATAGGCTTTGTTATCGAACTTGCCGCTGGATCCGGCAATCGTGAGGACTTCCTCAAGCGTCGACTTCCCGGTGTCGGCCTTCACCTGAACCGGGATGCCGCGGCCATCGTCGACGACGGAAAGCGAGCCATCGACATGCAGCCGCACGCTGATGTGCTTGCAGTAGCCGGCGAGGGCTTCGTCAACGCTGTTGTAGACGATTTCATAGACGAGATGATGCAGCCCTTCCGTGTCGGTATTGCCGACGTACATCCCGGGATTCTGCCGGATGTGTGCTGCGTCTTTGAGGGTCTTGATGTTGGATTCATCGTACGTGACGGCATCGGACATTTTCTATCAATCCTCGTCGATGGTCGAGTTGAAATGCGCAGTGCAATGGCACTGATCTTTCGAGCTTCTTCCAATGCATTCATTATACTGATTTGCGGACCGAAAAGTCTGCAATTCGCTACCACTTTGCCGCCCGGAATTTCAGGTCCGTCACCGTCAGGTGCGGCATGGTTTCCCGCAGCGTCTTCAAGAGCTTGCGCTTGTAAAACTGGGCCAACTCCTGCTGCAGCACACTTGAACGCACTTCGACTTCAAGTACTCCGCGGCGAAGGCTCGTCACCCGGGCATCGGCGGCGATCGCCTCCCCGGCTGCTGTGAGCCAGGCGGATTCGAGCTTGGCGCGTTCGCTCAGACGAGCCCAGCCGCGACTCACAAACAAGGAGCCCAGCACCGAATCCAGTCGCTCCGGCCCAGTGGGACGATCCTTCATCCACGCACTCCTCAGCCCGCCAGTGGCATCACCAGATAGAGATATCCTTCGCCGGCTCTGAAGACCGCCGGCTTCTCGCCATTGGTCATCTCCAGCGTGATGCTCGCCTCACCATCAATGGCCCGCAGCATCTCGATGATGTATTGCGGGTCAAAGGCGATCGTGATTTCCTCGCCCGTGTATTCAGGGAGGTCGAGTTTCACTTCGCTGGAGCCAGTCTCCGCACCCTCGGCTTTGAGCGTCAGCTTGCCAGGCTCGAAGGTGAAATCGACGCGTTTGGTTTCGTCGTCAGTCATGATCGCGGCCTGGCGGACGCGCGACAGAAAATCGGCGGGCGTCAGGTTCAGCTTGATCGCGCTCTTCTTGGGAATGATGTCGCGGTAGGGGGGGAATCGACCTTCGACGAGCCGCGTGTGGATGAGGGCACGCTCGGTTTGGAACATTGCCTCGTTGGTGTTGAGAGCGACACGGATGACCTCGCCGCCATCGACGAGGGATCGCTCGAGCAGTTGCATCGCTTTCTGCGGAATCAAGTGCGAGACGGGCTTGGCATCGGGAGCCTCAGCGTCGTGGGTCTTCGCCTGGCCCTCGGTGAGCGCGAGCCGCTTGGTGTCGGTGGCGACCAGCCGGACTTTCTGATCCTCGGCTTCCCAGAGCACACCGGTGACGGCCCAGCGGGCACCGCTTTCTTTCTTGTCCGCGGCGAAGGCGGTACGCTGGATCAGAGTTCGCAACACACCCGCGGTGATCTCGTGATGCTTGCCGGAATCGTCAAACGCCGCGATGTCCGGGAACTCCGCGGGATCACCCGCCGGCAGATTGAAACGACCCGTGCTGGTGCGGAGCACGCTGCCCTCGCCGTCGGCGTCAAGCGTAATCTCGGCGTCGTTCGACTCGCGAAGGATGGAAATGAGCTTGCCCGCGGGCAGAATGGCGGCTCCGCTGCGGTTGACATCCACACCGCGAAGCTCGTAGCGGATGCCGATTTCGAGATCGGTCGCCATCAGCGTGAGGGCGTCGTCGTGAGCGACCGCTTTGATGTTCGCCAGGATCGGCTTCGTGGTCCGGGCGGCTACTGCCATGCCGACAAGCTGGCACGCGCTGAGCAGACTCTCGCGCTGGCATTTCACTTTCATTCGATAATCCTGATCGGCTCTGTTTGCGATAGGCACGGGCCACAGCGTGACAATAGCCAGGCGAATCGTTTCCCGTCGAGGCGTTCTCGGGATGTGTCTTTCTATTCAATTATTGAAGAATGAAAATGTATTAGCAGTAGTAAGGTGCGGGGCTTTTCGGACGCGCCGCCGGTCGAAGTGAAGGCGACAAAGGGAGTTCGGTCTGGCTCGTACCTGGGGAAAACCCGGCGCGCTGCGGATGAACCGAAGTCGCGCCCTGATGATCGTCTTGCGAGCTGAATCCACGTCGATCACGAAGCTGCGGCAGCGCGTCCGCGGTCGACAAGGCAACAGTACCTCGCGCGCCGTCTTTTCCACAGAACAGAATCAGGCCAGTTCGTGCTTCAGCTGCCGGATCGTGCCGGCGAGCTGGCGATCGTCGACCATCGCGGTGCGGATCTTGTTCACGGCGTGCAGCACCGTGCTGTGATCGCGGCCACCGAAGTGAGCACCGATCCGCGGCAGCGAGAGCAGTCCGACATCGCGTGCCAGATACATCGCCACCTGCCGCGGCAAGAGCACGTTTCTGAGCCGCGACGGCCCCAGCAGTTCCTTGGTCTTCACACCATACGCTTCAGCGACTCGCTTGACGATCGCCTCCACCGGCCGTGCGGTTTCGTCAGCGAAGAGCGTCTTCACAGCATCGAGTGTGACCGGTTCGACGTGACCGCGATGCTCAGCATTGAGCACGTCCAGTGTGCCGAGCAGCGAGCGGACACTGCCTCCGGTCGGGCGACTCGCCAGCCAGTTGAGTGCGTCGTCGGCGAGCGGCAATCGCTTCTCCTCGCAGTACAGAGTCAGGATGCTTTTCTTCGACGGCACGGCCAGCGGAGTCAGTGCGAGCGTCAACCCGCCCGCCAGGCGACCGAGCAGCCGTGTTGGCAACTTCCGCAGTCGGGCTGGGCTATCGTTGGCGGTCAGCACCGTCGCGTGTCGCCGTCGCTGGCGCTCGTCGAGCACGCGAGTGAGTGTTGTCACCGCACTCGCAGGCAACTGTTGCAAGTCTTCGACGACGAGCAAGTCAACAGCGATGAGATCTTTGATGTCCACGTCGTGATCGGTGCTGAAGCGGAGCTCATTGGCGGGGAGGCTGCGGGCAGTGCGGACTGCTGTGCCGCGGATGATGCGTTTGACGAGGAGTTCGCAGAGGAGCGTTTTGCCGGTGCCGGTGGGGCCGTGCAGCACGAGCAGGGGAAATGGAGGCACGGTGCCGCGAGCGAGGCTGCGGGCGAGGCGACGCACCGCCTGGAACACCAGTCGATTTTCCGGCAGCTCGACGAAGCCGGGCCACGGATTCACGCGTTGCGGTGCAGCTGTCATGCAAACGGAATTCTAAGCGACCCTGTAGGCTGAAACAAGCACAGCTGCGGGATTATTGCCAGCGAATGCCGAGTCTTCCCTCAATCTTCGCTTTGCGCTCCAGCCGCGTCAGCGACAGTCGTGCGAGCGAGATGAAGACCACACCGAGCACCGCGAGCAGAGCCAACTCCCAGGCGACGGGGAAGAGCCCGATGCGGGTGTCCTTCAGCGGTAGTACCAGTTGCCGCAGTGCATCCATGCCGGCGGTGAGCGGTATCAGCAGCGCGCTGCCAACGATCACCAGCGGCAGACTGAGAAAGATCCGCACGGGGAAATTCTGGCCGGTCAGCAGGAAGACCGGCTCCTGCAGCAAATTGACAATATGCCAGGCCTCGCGGCCCCAGAGCAGGAACAGCGAGGCGAACATCATACCTAGACCATAGAGTGCGGTGAGTGTGAGTATTAAGGTTAATAATGCCAGATACCACTGTGAGAAATTGAAGGTCACATCGAAGAGCAGTGAGCCGCAGATCAGGATCGCGATCGCGCGTGTGGCGGTCGTCGTAAAGCCACCGAGGGCCATGCCGGCGAGGATGCTCATCATCGGTGCCGGGGAGAGGATGTAGAGCTCGAGGTTGCCGGAATCGCGCTCCCAGTAGAGGTGTGCGCCCATGCTCCAGAGTACGTTGAACCAGAACGCGGAGAGGGCCGCACCGAGCACGACGTAGCCCACAAACTGCTCCGGCGCGCCGAAGTAGCGGTAGCAGTAGGCGTACGCCGCCACCGTGAGAATGGGCAGCAGCGTCTCCTGGATGATCCAGGTCCGGTTGCGGAACATCCAGATCACCCGGGCATACGAACGGGCGAGCATCGCTTGAATGAAGAGCGTCATGCTGTCACCCGGTCGCTGAGGCCGTGGCCGACCAACTCGATGAAAACATCCTCCAGCGTCGGCTCGGTTTTCCGGAGCGTCAGAATCCTGCCACCACTCGCGACCACGCTCTGCACGACGTCGCCGATCACGGCGTCTTCCATCAGCGAGACCTTCAACTGCACCGCGTCGGGCGTCTCCGTCTTCGTGGCCTGATGCACGCCGGGGATCGCGCTGACCGCGGCCACGCCGTCGCTGCCGGGGGCGAGGCTCAGTTCAAACAGCGGATACTGCTGCACTTTCTTTTTCAAGTTCGCCGGTGTGTCGCAGGCGAGCACTTTGCCGTTGTCGATGATGGCCAGGCGGTCGCAGAGTTCGTCGGCTTCCGCCATGTAGTGCGTCGTCAGCAGCAGCGTGCGCTCGGGATGGAGCCGCATCCAGTCTTTGAGGAATGCCCGGATACTCCGTGCAGCGTTCACGTCGAGGCCGAGCGTGGGCTCGTCGAGGAAGAGGATCTTCGGATCGGTGATGAAGCCGCGACAGAAGTTCATCTTCTGCCGCTGACCGGTGGAAAGGTGGCTGACGCGGCTGGCGGCTTTGTCCTGCATGTTGACGACATCGAGCATTTCGTTGATGCGGGCGTCGAGTTGGGCGTTGGCGATGCCGTAGATGCGTGTGAAGAGCCAGAGGTTTTCGCGGACGGTGAGGATGCCGTAGCCGGAGGATTCGCCGCCGGACACCATGTTGATCCGCGGCCGCAGGGTGTGGGCCTCTTTGACGACATCGAGGCCGTCGACGAACGCTTCGCCGGAGGTGGGGGCGAGCAGCGTGGTGAGGATTTTGATGAGCGTGGTTTTGCCGGCACCATTGGGGCCGAGGAGCCCGAAAAGCTCGCCCGGCTGCACTTCGAGGCTGACGCCATCGAGGGCCGTGAACACTGCCCCCGGAGTGCGGCGGAGCCAGCCTTTCCCCGGCTTGCGGTAGGTGCGGACGAGATTTTCAACGCGGATGGCGGGGGTATTCACAGGGCAATTCTAGAAGAGTGGTGCCGACGGTCAAAATCCCGCAGAATTGACCAGTACGATTAAGACATGGGAATCAAGGAGTGATGGCATCACACTCATGCCATCACTCTCCAAAACGTGCATGATTTCACACCGCCTCGGTGATGTCAAATCCTTTGCGATACTCGCGGAACAGCATCTCGTTGGCGGCTTGATTCCCGGCGAACTGCTCCGCTTTCGGGTCGAACGTCAGCTTCACGCCGACGCGACCGTGGGCGTCTTTCAAATCCACCTTGTTCGCTTTCAGGTGCTTCTTCATGCGGTCGAGCGCCTCGCCGGCGGCTTTGCAGTCGCTGAACGCTTCGACGGGCTTGTCGAGCGTGATCTCCTGGCCGAGGCGGTAGGAGATGTTGCCGAGGTGGCAGAGCGAGGCACTCTGATGGCCCTCCTCGACATCGCAGTGCAAATCAGTCTGCTTGCGCGAGCGGACCGCCTTGACGAAGTTGTCGAAGTGATGCTGGTCGTCGCCGCCATCGAATTTGGCGACCGGCTTGCCGTCAAGATCATAGGCGGTGCCGCTCCTGTAGTTGGGGCAGACGACGTAGCCTTTGTCGCCGAACCAGATGTTTCCGACGCCGGTGCCTTTGTATTTTTCACTATTCAGACCGCGGACTTCGAAGATGATGTGCTGATCGTCGGGATACTCATAGAGGTTGAGTAGAGTGTTGGGCGTCTGGCCGTCGTCGATGTAGCCCACGCGACCGCCGACGCTGACGACGGAGAGCGGCAGGCCGACCTGGAGGCCCCAGCGGGCTTTGTCGGCTTCGTGGACGCCCTGGTTGCCGAAGTCGCCGTTGCCGTAGTTCCAGATCCAGTGCCAGTCGTAGTGCACGGTGCCGTTCTTGGTGTTGCGGTGCGGCATTTCCAGACGGGCGGGGCCGGTCCACAGGTCGTAGTCCATGGTCGTGGGGGGAGCCTGTTCGCCCGAGGTTTTGCCGATGCTGGGGCGGTTCTTGTAGCACGTGCCGTAGGCGAGGTTCACTTTTCCAATCTTGCCGCTGTGGATGTATTCGATGGCTTGCCGCATCCCCGGATTACTGCGGCTCTGCGTGCCGATCTGGCAGAGCTTGTTGTACTTGCGGGCCGCCTGCACCATGAGGCGACCTTCCTTCACATTGTGCGTCGCCGGTTTCTCGCAATAGACATCCTTGCCCGCACGCATCGCCCACACTGCCATCAATGCATGCCAGTGGTTTGGCGTCGCAATGCTGATCACGTCAATGTTCTTGTCGTCGAGCAGCTTGCGGATGTCCTTTTCGTATTTCGGTGCCGCCCCCTGAGTCTTGGTGATCGATTTCATCGCCTTGTCGATGACGGCTTCGTCGCAGTCACAGATCGTCACGATTTCGCAGTTGTTCTTCCCCAGGTAGCCGCCGACGTGATTGTTCCCCCGGCTGCGGACACCGACGACCGCGACGCAGAGCTTGTCGTTGGCGCTGGCCGTCGCTTTGGTTTTGCTGTCCGCCGCACTGGCGACGAGCGGTGTCCCCGCAGCCGCGGCGGCACCCAGAATTGCAGATCGCTGCATGAACTCGCGACGGGAGAACGGACTCATGTGAGATGCTCCAGACCGGGGAAGAGTGATTCGGCGGATGACCATACTATAACCGCGCTGCGAACCATGTTCAACGGAACCTGAGTGCATCAATCATCAGCCCAGTTACGGCCGACGGCCTGATCGATCATTTCTTGAGCGTGCCGATCAGGTACTCGATCGCGTTCTTGTACTTTTCATGCGGCTTGCCGGGGTAGCTCAGGATCATCTCCGGCTTGTTGTCGGTCTGCGTCTCCATCAGGATCATGCCATACAGCGCGGAGTGGGTGGGGTCCGCCTGCTCTTCGCCTTTCACCGGTGGCTTCTTCTGGCTGCCGTAATCGAGAAACGCCGGCGGATCATCGGGCGTCACATGGCTGGCCGGGGAATACTCCCGAATCAGCGGCAGCAAGTCGTCCCGCTTGTCGAGAAACGCCTGGAAAAGCTCTGGCGTCGAATACTTGCCGGGGATCGTCATCGAATGTCCGCCGTAGCGGGCGTTGGGCATCCACTCGCGGACCACCTTCGGATCGAGCGTCGTCTGCGCTCCGTTCACCGCGGCACACATCAGCCGTGTCGATTCGCGGGCGATCGGGTCCATGCTCTTCGGGTCCGCCATGTCGTCGTGGTAGAGCAGCCAGAGCGAAGAGCAGGCACCCGCACTGCTCCCGGTCGCACCGATCCGCGTGGGGTCGATGTTCCACTCCTTGGCTTGCGACCGCACAAACTGCAGCGCCCGTGCCGCGTCGGTCAGCGGTGCCTTCACAGGCGGATCAATCTTGGCTTCCAATGCCTGCGGGATCAGGCGGTAGTTGATCGCGGCCACGGAGATGCCGGCTTTCAAATACCGGTCCGCGCTGGTGCGATAGCCCGACTTGTCGCCGCCCATCCAGCCTCCGCCATGGATGCAGAACACCAGCGGTGTCGGCGTGTCCGACTTGGCTTTGTAGAAGTCGAGCACCTGCCGCGGATGCTCGCCGTACTTCACATTGGCATGCGTCGGAGCGATGCCCTTGGGCTTCTCCTTCGGCTGGCCCTGACCGAATGCCACACCGCCGCTGAGAGCGACGACACACAATACACGCAACATGGCGAGTCTCCGGGAAAGGAACTTGGGCAGCCGCGTAGTGAATGCTACCCCCGCTGTGGCGGTTCGATCAGGGATTGCGTTTTCACAATGCTCAACTCCTCCGGGAACGTGTGGAACGCGGACACGGACAGACCTCCCGGCACCTGCTCCACAATCACCAGGGCGAGCGGTGTCAGAGCGATCCGCTGGTGCGGCTCGAAACGATGCAGCAAGCCGCGGCGGAGCCCATCGACGACAAGTTCGTCGTGCACCTGAGCATACACGTCCGCGTCGAGCACTTCGACCTGCAGACCAATCTGATAGTGAATCGCGTCGGAGATGGTGAGCCGCCCGCGCCGCTCGCCGCGTACGGGCAACATAAGTAGCGGAGCGGCCAGCGGTCGCGCGGTGATCGCTTCCGCGATGGTGATGTCGCGATTCTGCCAGTGCAGCGTGTGCCCGTCAGCCGTGATGGCCAGTCGAAACCCGCCACCGGGCCAGTCCACGCGTCGCTCCGCCAGCGGCACGACCGCCAGCGGCTCACCGGCGACGACGAACGACAACTCAGCAATCGCCGGACGAAGAGGAGTCATGGCTGTTGGGGCCGACCGTGCCGATGCTCGACCCAACGCTGCCATGCGTTGAACTCTATGATGGTGATGAGCAGGGTTCCGAACATGGCGATGCCGTCCATCGCCAAGTAGAACATGTTGTCATTGCCAGAGGGAAGAAGCATAGCGAAGATTAAGAAATAAAGACCGAGTGTGAAGTAGATGACGGTGAGCGTTCTTCCGCGATAGACTGCAAGTCCGCTCGCGAGGAAGGGCAAAGCTGCAAGAGCGAAGACCGTCGCGAAGCAAAGATCAATGTCGCGACCGAGGTAAGGATCGGGTGGTCTGAACATCGACCAGACAGCAGCCGCCAGCAGGAACAACCCGTGTGCCGCCCACACGGTGGCGGGGATAGCCATGAGCCAGGGGAATTCGGGGTATTCTTCTTCGTCGTCGTGCATTGTGCGGTCTCGCTTCCGCTATGATAACGGTTCCTGCCAGAAGCCAATCCCATGACAGCATTCCTTGCACTGGCCTTGTCCGCCGTGGGGCCGACGACCACTATGCCGATCACCGGGCTCGCCCCGGCTCGCGAGGTGCCGAACCTCTGCACGTATCACTACCGCGTAAGCACGCCGTCGGCGGAGTGCCAAACCCTCTGCGATCAGGGGCTGGCGTATCACGCATCGTATGTCTGGATGGAAGCGGCCCGCAGCTTCGAGACGGCACTGACGCACGACCCCGAGTGCGCGATGGCCTGGCTCGGTCTGCACAAGGCACTCGACAAATGGGGCAAGACCAGCATCCCCAAGTCGAATCCGCTGCTGGCGGTGGTGGGCGGCATGGGTCAGCCGGTGCTGCCGAGCCGCTACACGAAATCGCCGAAGGATTACGCGCTCGAGATGGCGAAGTCGCTGCTGCCGAAGGCGAGCCATCGCGAAGGGCTGCTGATCACGTCGAAGCTGCAGGAGCGTGGGATGTGGCCGAACACGCCGGCAGCCGACCGCAAGAAAAACGCCACCGCGACGCTCGACGAACTGCTGACGCTCTATGACGACGATGAGGAGGGCTGGTTTGCCCGCGGGCAGATCGCCGACGCGCCAATCCCGTTTTACAAGGCACTGCTACGGATCAACCCGCTGCACCCGGCGGCGAACCACGAACTGGTGCACCTCTTCGAGCGCGCGAAGCGCCCCGCACTCGGTTGGCCGCACGCTGAAAAATACATGGAGAGCAGCCCGGGCCTGCCGCACGCCATGCACATGCAGGCGCACCTCGCCATGCGGATCGGCAAGTGGTCGCACACCACCGACTGGTCGAGCAAAGCCATCGAACTGCAGAAGGCCTATCACGCGATGTACGGCGTGAAGCCGGGCGACGATCACCAGTTTTCGCACCATCTCGAGACGCTGACGCGGAGCATGGTCCACGATGGCCGCTTCGCGGAGGCCGCCGCAATTCGCAAAGACGCCATGGGCTACAAATATCACTATCGCCCCGAGTGGATCCGCATGGCGATCCTGCAGGCGGACTGGAAAGACGCGGAGTCGCTGATCGACGCCATGCGCAAGTCGGACAAGAGTGGAGCCGCGTATTACTCTGCGCTGGTCGCACTCGCCCAGGGCGACCTGGCGAAAGTGAAAGCCGACCTCGACGTGCTCAAGCCGAGCAAGCCGTCCCGCCGTGGCGGCAAGAAGCGCGAAGCCCGGCAGTGGGAGATCGAGGGCCGCTTGCTCTGTGCCACGGGCGAAGGCGATGCCGGGCTCAAGCTCCTCAAGCAAGCCGTGGACAAGACCAAAGACGACTACGAACACCACGCTTGGGGCAATGGTGCCAGCCTGATGGAAGCATGGGGGGAAGCCGCTCTCGACTGCGGCAACCTTGTTGTGGCTGAGGAGGCGTTTCAGGAGGCGCTCGCCCACGACAGCGGCAGTGTCAAGGGTGCGCTTGGCTTGTGGGCTCTCTGCGAGAAGCAGGGCCGTGGCGAGGCGGCGGATCGCTATCTGAAGCTGGCGCACAAGTGCTGGAGCCGTGCCGAGAGCCGCGACTTCGAGCGGATGAAGGGTGGTCTGGCTCGGCCGCGGGAGCGGCTTGACGCCGCCGATCAGTGAGGGCTCGTGAAGCTCTGCCACTAACAACAACACCGCCCGCAGCGAATGCTGCGGGCGGTGCGTTTTGACAATCACATCAACTTACTGCTGCGGGGGAAGGCCACCGCCGATGCCGTCGCCGGTCTGGCGTGCTTCTTCCTCGCTGTTGATGATGATTCGCGGCGTGACCATCAGCATCACATGGCGAGTTTCCTGACCGATGCCGACGTTCTTGAACAGGCGGTTCAAGTACGGCACATTGCTGAGCACCGGCGGGCCGAACTCATTGCGACCCTGGGCCATGGTCTTGAGCCCGCCAAGCAGCACGGTGCCGCCGTCGGGGATCGCGACCGTCGTCTGAGCCGAGATTTCCGTGAAGCTCGGCTGCTGGAAGAACTGCGTGAACGGAATCGGCTGACCCTGCGAACCGCCCTCGAACACCGGCGTGATGAACGTCGTGATCGGGTAGAGCGGCACGGTCGCACTGGCCAGAGCGGTGAGGCTCGGCGTCAGGTTCAGTCGCACGAAGCGACGATCCGCCGAGATCACCGCCTGCACGGTCACGCTCACGCCGGAGCTGGTGCCGTTGCCGGTGCCGTTCGGGTTGAAGCCCTGACCGATCGGGAAGGCCTGATTCACGGGCAGATAGACGAACTGTCCGTTGGCACTGTAGACCTGCAGGCCGGTGGCGAAGTAAGCGAGGTCACCGACGAACACGGTCGAGGTTTGGCCGTTGAAGAGTGTGATCTTCGGGGCCTGCATGATGTTGATGCGGCGGTTGCCGGCCGCGGCTTCGAGGAACATGTAGACCTGGATGTCGTTGAGGAACGCCAGGCCGAGCGAGAGACCGCCGTTGAGGGTCGGGCTCAGGCTGTTCTGATAGCCGCCGAACGGAGGAGCCGTCAGGTTGTAGCTGGTCGGGCGGATCGGAATGCCCAGGTCGCTGGTGAAGCCGGTGGCGGGCGAGTAGCCGGTGGTCACACCGTTCACGCCGCGGAGACTGTTGAGGAATGGCTGCGGGCGGAAGTTGCCCGTGCTGAGCTGCTGCTCGAAGTTGGTGTTGTTCGTCGTGATGTTCGCGGAGAAGTCGACCCCGATCCGCTCGAAGTACGCTTCCGACAGCGAGATCACGCGGATTTCGACCGCGACGCTCAGATCCTGCAGGCGGCGGAGATTATCCAGCAGAGCCTGCACTTCGCTGATCACGTCGGCGGTCTGGTTCACGACCATGGCACCGCCAATGTCGTAGTAGGCGATGGTGCCGCCGCCGTTGTTGCCATTGGCGGCCCAACTGCCCTGGTTCACCATCTGGGTGACCATGCTGACGAGTTGGCGAGCATACTGCGTGCGCTGCGGGGTCATGGCATTGGGGCCGTCGACCGAGGCACCGCTGATGAGTTGGCCACCGGCACCACCGCTGGCCGGCGTCGTGTTGCTGTTCTGGCCGCTGATCAGTTCGCCTTGCTGCATTGCACCACGGGGCGAGTAGGCAGGCTGGCCTTGCGAGATCCCGGCAATCGCCGGCGGCAGGGCCTTCGAGGCTTCAATCGCACCGCCCAGCGTGTGGTGCGGGCTCAGCTTGTATTCCGGGATCGGCGTGACCAGATCCATCACGTGGAACACTTTCGTCCGCATCTTGCCGCGGGTCCGCTTCTGGGTGGTGATCGTCACGACATCGTTTTCGATGATGTGCACGAGCCGGCCCTTGCTGAGGATGACCTTCAGCGCGGAGTCGAGCGAGATGTCCGCAAGCTCCTCGTTGATGATGACGCTGTCGAGGCTCAACTTCTCGTCTTCGAGCGTCGGCTCGTCGATCGTGATGTTGATCTTCGCCGTCTTGTGGATCTGCGACAGCACATCCTTGAGCGGCATATTGTCGAACTTCAGCAGCGGATAGCTCGCGGAGAGCTTGCCTTCGAGGATCCGCTCCTTCTCAGTGCGGGCCCGACCGCCCACATCCTCACCACGACGGGCCGCGATCATCGCCCGCTGCGGATTGATCTTCAGCGGATCGTTGGTGTCGACAAAGGGTCCGGTGCGTTCGGCACTGTTGAAGGCATCGAGGTTGAACTGCTCGTCTTCCTTGGCCCAGCGCTTGTTGTCTTCCACGCGGCGGCGGAACTTGGAAGCTTCGTAGATCGCTTTCAATGAAGGATCTTCCGGATCGAGCACATGCGCCTGCAGAGCCAGGGCTTCTGCATCCTTGTACTTACCGGCCTTTTGCAGCGCACCGATTTCGACGACCTTCTTCTTGATCTCTTCCTGAAGTTGGGCTTCCGCGACGCGGGTGCCGAGCAATTCATTCTTCCGCTCGACCTTGCCCTGAGCTTCTTTCAGTTCGAAGTCGTAGTTGTGCTTCATCACCGCGTAGCCGCGGAGCCGGACGTCGATCGGCTTGAGGATCATCGCTTTGCGAGGCTCGGCGATGTTGGCCGTCTTGACGACGCCGGCGAAGTCTTCGAGAGTCTTCATGCAGGCATCGGTCTCGCCGCGGCCCCAGGCCTCGCCCGCCGATTTCATGACGCTGATCGCTTCGCTGCGGAGCTTCTCGAACAGCACATCCGCGGCAGCCTTCTGCGTGTCCACCAGCGGCGTCACGCCGCGCGGAGGTATCACCGGGCTGGTCAGAATCGGCGGAAGATCCGCTTTCTTCACTTCGGCGTCCAGCTTCTGCATGTCGATCTTGAGATCGTCCGCCGACGCCAGCTTCACCGGGTTGACCACGCTCGTGCAGTGCGCGAGAGCCGCCTGATAGGTGATCTTCTGTTCGTCGCTGAGGTGGGTCGGGTTGATCTTCTGCAGGAGCGCCTGAGCGCGGGCGAAGTCTTTGTCGCTGTAGAACGCGAGTGCGCTGGTGTAGGCCAGCCCGGCTTCCTTGCGTTTCTTGCTGGCGATTTCGATATCGATCTGCCGCAGGATCGCGGTCGCTTCTTCCTTGCTCGCCGGCTCGGTGTTGATCGCCTGTATCGCACAGGTGCGGGCGACATCGTAGTTGCCGTACTTCATTTCGCTGGCAGCCTGCTCGACGAGCTTGCTGCGCATCGGAGCGGGATTCGGCATCATCGGCGTTGCGGCCGGAGCCGGAACGCTCGCCACCGCCGGCACCAGGAACTCACCCACCGGACCCGTCGGGGCCTTGGCCATCGTGGTCACGGCGACGGGGGCCGGCATCCGCTTCGTGATCATCTGCTGCTTTTCGACGATCGGCTTGGGATACATTCCCAGCGGACCGGCAAGCTGCAGAGCCATGGTGCAGGCGGCATCGGCCCGTGCCCACTCTCCCAGAGCCACCTGCTTGTCGGCGTCGGCCATCAGGCTCTTCACCATCGTGTCCCCCTTCACCTTGCAGGCGGTGATGAGGGCATCGGGGCTGTCATCCCCCGCGGCGAAGGAATTCAAGACGCCTTTCTCTTCAGCCATCTTGCGGGCGGCATCGCCGCGAGCCTTGGCGTCGAGCACCTTGTCCTGAGCCAGCAACATCCGGCCTTCCGCCACCACGCGAAGCACGTCGGCTTTCGCCGGGTTTGCAGCCTTGGCGGCGGCGATGTCCGGCGGCGGCACCTTCATCGTCGTCGGAGCCTTCGTCGACGGAGCCAGCGTCAGCCCGGTCTTCTTCCGCAGTTCTTCCTGCTCCGACTTGATCGCCGCGATCAGCGAGCCGGGCTTGTCGAAGTCGAAGACGCCATACGGCCCGTGCAGACTCTCCGCCTGGAAGGCCTTATTCAGCGCCGTGTCGAGATTCTGCATCCGCGCGGCATCGCTGGACGCCTTCTGCTCGACGAGCATTTTCGCTTCGCTGAGCATTTTCGCGGCTTGAGCCTTGTCCATTTTGGACCGGGCTTCGGTGATGTCTTTGCGCAGGCTGCGTGGGGTATCTTCGAAGAAGCCCCAGCCATATTTCTGTGCCACGCCGGCCTGATCGGCCTGCACGCAGAGATCCTGTGCCTGCTCGAGCATTCCTTGAGCAAGGGCGGCACGGCCCTGCTTGAGGATGTCTTTGGCGCTGGCACTGCGGCTCATGTTGGCCCGTGCGGCGGCGGGTGCCGGCGTCATGGCCTTCTGAGCCGCTGCCGGCGCGGAGCCGGGTGACTTCCAGGTCGACTGGAACGTCTGCGCCGCAGCGGAGCCCGCCGCGCCGCCAGCTACGATGGGCACCAGCAACAGCCGGGCCGCCAGATTCTTGAAGCTCGTCGCACGAATAAACATGGTTCCCTTCCCCTCCATTGGAAACCGACTGTCTCGGCCCGGACCGCGTCCCCCGACGCTGCCAAGTGCTCGCGGAGCGCAACGGCCCCGAGCCAGCCAGAGAGTGCGTGAATGCGGCGGGGGATAACCCGAAGAGCCGTCAGGGTCAAGCACATTCTGACCGAATTCCGCCGCTCCAGCACGGAATTCCTCAACTCGCACGGCCCATGAGCTAGGATGGGGAATACTGCCGAAAATGGGTAAGCAGGTTAACGATCACGACTGCTCTTCGTCCTACCGATACGACCTCTGGAGTTTTGACATGCTGCGTTTGTTCTTCCTGCTCGCGGTCGCAGCGACTGCCTCCGCCCAGTCTGCCAAGGTCGAGAAGCCGAAGTTTCTCTACGGTCACGATTTCAAAGTCCGCGATGTCGGCAAGAAGAACTTTGCACCCACGACGCCCCGCGTTGGCGTCGAGGTCTTCCACGACCCCGCAGGTGATGCCCTGATCGCGATCAGCGAAGCCGGGCACCTGACGGCGGCACCCTTCAAGAAAGCCGGCGACGACAAGAAAGCCGATTGGATCTCCGCGTTTGAGCTCAACGTGCGACCTGCCGACGAGGCGAGCTTCACCAAAGCCAGCAAGTTTGCCACGGAAGTGTTCAAGGACCTGGGCAGCGGTCGGCTGCTGATGGTGACCAGTCAGCGGACACTGGCGTGGGCCGACGCTCCGAGCGGTGCCGCCAGCGACAAGGAGCCGGAGTGGCACCATGCCCTCGTGCTCAAGGTGCGGGCACCGGAAGACAAGGAGTTCGCCGGAGCGGTGCAGCTTGGCATCGAGGTCTACCGCGACGGCACCAGCGGTCAGCTGGTCTATCTGACGGATAAGGGCGCGATCGCCACGGCGGCGGCTCCGACCAAAAAGCCCGATGCCGAGGCCGTCAAGAAGCCGACCTTCCTCCACGGCATCAGCCTCAGCAGCCGCAAAGCTGACGAAGGCGACTTCACCGACAAAACCAAGAGCTACGGCATCGAAGTCTATCAGGACCCCAACAGCGGAGCGATCCTCTATCTGAGCGAAACCGGCTCACTCGCCACCGTCCCAGGCGGTGAAGTCAAAAAAGGGCAGGGCGTCAAATGGGATCACTCCTTCGTGCTCAACGCCCGCAAGGGGGGCGAGAAGAACTTCGACAAAGCGTCCAGGTTCGGCGTGGAGGTCTTTGAAGACAAGAACACCGGAGCCCTGATCTACATCTGCGAGAACGGCAGCATCGCGGCTTTGAAGAAGTAGAAAAATGTGTACACATCAAGCCCACTCGTAGCTACGGGTGGGCGTTGGTCAGACGGAATGTGACCAGCCCCGCGGCTTCAATTCTTCGCGACGGCCATCGTTCATCAGCCACAAGCCCGACTCCACGCACCCGCCGATTCGCGTGGCATGTCGCGAGACTACCTCGCCATCGCTGGCAGCGACGGCAAACAGCAATTCAAAATCCTCGCCGTCACCCAAAGCACCCGCCAGCGTGGCACCGTCGCGGAGCGGAATCGCATCCAGCACCGCCCCGCAGCGGCTCTCATCCAGAATGTGCTGCAGGTCCGCGGTGAGCCCGTCGCTGATGTCGATCATCGCTTTGAGCGGCGCCAAGTCGTGGAGCAGGAGAGCTTCGCGCACCCGCGGAGTGAAATCGAGATGGTGCCCGGCGATGCTGTTGCCGAGAGGCCCGGTGATGAAGAGCCAATCGCCCGGCTCGGCTCCCGAGCGCGTGACCGGTCCGCGGGCTGTCGCCTCGCCCAGGAGCGTGACGTTGATCACCAATGGTCCAGCCCAGCTATTGGTATCGCCGCCGACGATGGCGACCTCGAAGCGAGCCGCCATTTCGGCCATGCCGAGGTAAAGCTCTTCCGCGAGTGATCGCTGCCCTGCCGGCAGTGCGACGCTCACCACCGCGGACTTTGGCACCCCCGCCATGGCGGCGATGTCGCTGAGGTTGACGGCCATGGCTTTGCGCCCGATCCGCCGTGGCTCGACCTCGCCGACGCGGAAATCGACGCCGTCCATGAGCATGTCGGTGGTGATCAGCTGCAATCGGTCAGTCGTTCGCACGACCGCACAATCGTCACCGGGTCCGACGAGCACGTTGCCCGGCAGCTCGCCCTGCTGACTGCGGATCCAGTCGATATATTCGAATTCGCCCGGCACCGGCTCTCCTGCGTGGAAGTTTCGACCCCGCCTGAATCGTTGCGACTCGGAATTGAAAATCCAAGTCTGTGGATGTTACCCAAACGATGCAATTTCAACTGTCGCAAGTTTTTCCGTGCTTCGGCGAGAAGCCTGTACTAGATTTTAGCGGATAACTCCCGACGGGTGTCGCCCCCAGGCGGCCTCGAATGTCGTTCTTCCATTACGAGCAGACATGACGACGACGCCAACACAATCCGCACCGGTGGCCCGCCCTCAGCCGCTGGTCGCAGCCACCTTCGGCGAGCCCCGTTTCCATGCCGACGCCGACGTTGCGGCACTCGCCTTCGCG
>JBGSSZ010000241.1:0-4072 GCA_041736785.1 Limnoglobus sp. | reverse complement strand
GAGCAGCGGCCTCGACGACTGGCTCGGGAGCGGGTGCCGGCTTGGGGGCCGGGGTCGGCTCGGGAGTGGGCGCAATCACCTCAGCCGCGGGAGCTTCCACAGCGGCTTCTTTCGGTGCAGCAGCCTTACGAATCACACGTTTGCGAATGGCGGGGCGGGCCGCCGCTTCGACGCTTTTCGCGTCGGGCATAACAGAATCCTCAATCGAGAAATGGGTAAACGGAGAAACTCCGAAACGCGGACTTCGGGTCCGCAGGGTCACAAAATCACAAACGGGGTTGGCGAACGCCGGCTCGAGTCGAACCAGCGAGGCGGGCGATCCCTCGCCCCGTCAGACACAGTTGCACGATCCGTACCAAATCAGAGTCTATACCGGCTTCCCAAAAACTTTGTCGCAAAATCGTCGCAGGTGGAAAGTCGGGATGGTGATGGCAGGTGATGCTTGCAACAACTGCCGACACTGGAAACGTGCTTCTGTCAGTATCATTCGATATTGCCCATGAAACGTCAAGCGGAATCCGGGCGATCCGCCATATTCACTGATTATTTCTTTCCGAAGTCGGCACGGTCGCGCAGCAGCTTGGCACTGTCCGCCGCACTCAACACAAAGACCTCGGTGCGATCCTTGTCCGCGACGCGGGCGTAGACTCGACCGCCCTGACCGCCTTCCTCGCGACCGAGGTGCAGCGTCTTCACTACGCCCCCCTTCAGCAGTAGCGTGATCACCCGCTGCGGCGGTTCCAGTCCGTAGAGCTTGAGATCGGCCTTGTCGTCCACCATATACCGCTCCGCTTTCAGGCCAGCAAGGGCGTCCAGCAGTTCGGTGACCGCCGCGGCGTTGACCGGCTCGCCGGGCTTCTGCGGATCGGTCCAGAGCGTACCCTGTTTGCGAAGTGCAAAATTGGCCGCACCGCTGCTGATCGCGATGGTCTCGGCCTGTGCGGCATCCACGCCACTCCACACGGCACGCTTGCGATACTCGCCGAGCAACCGCTTCGTCAGCGGTGCATCGAGTAGCGCGACGGTGTCGTTGCCTTCGACTTTTGCATAAGACCGCTGACCGTCGCGATCCCGACTGCCGAGTGACAGCTTGAGGACCACTTTGTCGCCGTTGGCGAAGGTCCAGACCGCGTCGGGTTTGTCGAGGCCATACTGTGCCAGCGACTTTGGTTTTTCCTCCACGAGCTCAGCGGCCCGCAGCTTGGCGACGGCGTTGAGCAGTTCATCGAGATCAGCCTGCTCGGCGTCGGCGGCGACCGGTTTGACCAGTTTCCACGTGCCATTCACTTTCGCGAAGGTGACGGTGCGATCGCCGCGGGTGAGCGTGGCCCGGTCCGCGTCGACAAACCTCGCCAGCGTGCGGTCGCGGTATTTCAGCGGCGACGCCAGGAGCTTCGCCGCAATGGTATACGGCAGCACGCCGATGGTCTTGCCATCGACGGTCACGTAGCGGTCGCCGGTCTTGCCCTCATCGACTTCCATGCCGATCTTCAGCACCTTCTCGACCGGTTTCTCCAGACCCACCTGCACCGTGACCGTCATCAACGGCTGACGTAGGCCATACACAGTGAGATCCTCCGGTGCGTACGCGACCACCGACGACACCCGCAGCCGGGAGAGCTGATCGGCGAGTTCATCGACTACAAGCTGATCGCCCTTCTGCTTCGTCGGCTGCTGAATGTCCCAGCCCGCCGTGACGCTCGGCACGATCTCAAGAGTCTCGTTGCCTTCTTTGCGGACGATGCCTGCCACCTGCGTGGGGTCGAAGTCGAAGAGCGTGCGGTCGACCATCTCGAGCGGTGTCTTCGTCATCGCGGCGACGTGGGCCGCGGAGAGAATCGCAACGGCCGGGCCATCGTCGACGCGGGCGAACCGGCCACCCGCTTCCAACCCCGCACCGCCCGGCACCACTTTGCCGAGCTTGATCGTGTGCGACTTGCCATCGGCAAGCGTAGTGGTGATCGTGTAGTCCGGCTTGTCGAGGCCATACTCGCTGAGGTTCAGATTCGAGCCATACGCGGCCAATCGCACCGCCTGTGGCCGCGACACGGCGAAGAGCAGGCTCCGTGCGCCCGGCTCATCGATCGCAAACAGCTTGCCTTCCATGCGGACCTTCGGGTCTGCACCCTCGGCCATCGGCTTCTCCCACACCAGAGTGCTGCTGGCGTCGGGCGTCGGAGCCGCAATCTGCACCTTGGCCACGTTCGCAGCATCGACGGTGTAGAGCGTGGGATCAAGCCGGGCGAGTGCGGGCTTGTCGGCTTCCTTGGCCAGCACGTCAGGCATCACAAACACACCCGGACTGTTCTCCAGTTTGGCGTAGCGCATCCCCGGCGGCTCCGCGAGCGGCGAGCCGACAAGCAGCGTCTTCGTCACCGTCTCATCCTTGTCGCCCCTGGTCTCGCGATAGGTCACAGCGACACGCACGACAGGCTTGTCGAGGCCGTATTTCGCCAGGTCGGCTGCGGAAGCTGTCTCATACTTCTCCGCCCGCACGGCACTCGCGGCCGCGATCAGCGGCTGGGCGGTCAGCATCGGCACCGGCGCGTCAAATGCACCACTGAGTTTCCAGTTGCCCGCGTCGCTGGTGAGCTTGTAGCTTTCGCCGTCGGCACGGGTGATGCCGATCGCTGCGACCTTTTCTGCCGGCACGGCCCACTGCTGCAGCGGAAGGAGTGCCGCTGCTCCCGCGGTCAGACTGTCGATCACTGCCTTTGGCAATGTGAACACGCTCTGTGTCCCCGCGAGCCGGGCGTAAATCTCAGGCTTGAACTCCGGCGACTTGCCAATCTCAAGTGTCTGCTCCTTGCCACCCTCGAAGCCGAGCTTCACGGTCAGTTCTGGCTTCGTGAGCCCATATTTCTTCTCCAAGTCGTCAGGCTTCGGAGCGTCGTCGACGAACTCGGTCACTTCCAGCTTCGCGAGATCGCCGGCCATCTGCTCCGCTTTGATCTCGTCCGCGGGGAGCGCCACCGGTTGCGTGATCTGCCAATTCTTTCCGCCATCGCTCTTGATCGCAAATGCCGTCCCGTTGCCCGGCGTCACGGACACGGCAACCAGCTTCGACTCCGCGGTGTCAAACAGACGGCGACCGCGATAGGCAAGAGCCGGTCGCTCGATCAATTTCAAGACATCATCCGCGATCACATTCACCCGCGGCCACCCGGCCACCTGCACGTTCAGCTTCTTCGTGTCCGCGTCATGCTTGCCGATCACGAACGTCGTCGCACCCTTCGCGTCGGTCACGGTCACTTTCGTCGCGGCAGCGTCGAGGCCTAGCTCGCTGAGCTTTTTCGCGTCGGCGTCGTCAATGCGATCCTCGCCGGCGTTCGCTTGCAACCGCGTCAGGGCGTCGATCAGTTCGGTGACGCTTGCGGTCTCCGCGAGTCGGCCATTCAAATACCATCGGTCCTGCTTCTCATCCTCTTTTGCAGCGTCCGCGTTGCCTTTTTTCTTCGTCAGCACGATCGGTGGTTGCCCCTTGACTGCGATCGTCACACCCGTGACATCGCCGCTGTCGAGTCGTGTCAGGGCCGCGTCGCGCACCTCGTCCGGAGCCGCGAAGAGATCGGCAAACTTGTCACCGCGGATCTCGAACACGAGCGGATTGTTATCAATCTTCGCGTAGTAGAATTCTTCGACTGTCTTGGTCGGAGGCGGCTGCGGCGCGAACGGCTGTGCCGGCGGCGGGGCCACGTCCTTCTCAACTTTGCGGGCCAGATTGCCGACCCGCAGCGTGGTCGAAGTGCCATTGGCAAACGCAAGCTGCACGCTGCGCTTCGGGGCGTCGAGCCCGGTGTCGGCGTCGGTCTTGCCGTGGACAAACTTCTCGACCCAGATCTCCGGGATCGCCGTCAGCAGGCTCCGTAGCTTCGCGGGATCGACATGATCCCTGAGCATTTTCGAGCCGGCTTCGGTGAGTTCCCACGCACCCGCAACCCTGGCGGCACTCAGACTCGACTCCGCACCGGGCGTCGCGGCCTCTGCATTCGGGGTCGCTCCGGTGCGCTTCAGTGCGAAGTTCCCGGCCGTGCTCTCCACTTTCACGGCCACGAGCTTGTCGGTCGGGATC
>JBGSSZ010000183.1:0-2082 GCA_041736785.1 Limnoglobus sp. | reverse complement strand
GACGCCCCGCCGACGAGCAGACGCGTGTCTGTGCCGCCAAGCAGAGGCGGCGCGGTTGTGGTCGAGCCCGTCACCAGTGCTGGGATCGGCTGCGATTTCGACCACCACAGCAGCAGATCGTAGCTCGACCAGCTTTTGCGCGAGCCGACCTCGACGACAGTCTCGGTTTCAACGACGTCCGGAGGCGGGACCGCTGCCGGGTCGGGCGGCTCGGGCACGGTGAGCGGCTCAACCACGGCCTGCAGGGGCCGCGAGACTGGTGTCCCTGCGGGTGCGGGCTCCTGAGCCTGCACGGCACCGCCGAGGCAGAGAATGCAAAGAGCGATACGCATGACGCCGCCTATGCCGCACATGCACAGATTTGTCCAGACGAATCGTTACACTGACAGGATGAACACCTTCCCCCACGTCCGCCTGCGTCGTCTGCGGGCCACGCCGCTGCTTCGCGATCTCACCCGCGAGACGGCCCTCGACGCCAGCGACTTCATCCTGCCGCTGTTCGTGCGGCCCGGTCGCGGCATCCGCAACGAAATCGCCAGCATGCCCGGCAACTATCAACTCAGCCCCGACACGCTCGTCGACGAAATCGGAGCCGCTAGCGCCCTCGGCATCAAGTCGTTCATGCTCTTCGGCATCCCCGCCCGCAAGGACCCCGAAGGCCGCAGTGCTCTCGAAGACGACGGCATCGTGCAGAATGCCCTGCGGCTGCTCAGGCGGAACTTCGGTCACGATGTCCTCCTCTTCACCGACGAATGCTTCTGCGAATACACCGATCACGGTCACTGCGGCATCCTCGGCGAGCACCACGGCAAACCCGACGTCGACAATGACTCCACACTCGCCCTGCTGGTCGAGCAGTGCGTCAGCCATGCCCGCGCTGGGGCTGACGTGGTCGCGCCGAGCGGCATGATGGATGGCATGGTCGGCACGATCCGGCAGGGGCTCGACGCTGCGGGCTTCGCACAGACGCCGATCCTCAGCTATGCGGCCAAGTTCGCCAGCGGGTTCTACGGCCCCTTCCGCGACGCTGCCGAGAGCCCGCCCAGCTTCGGCGACCGCAGCACCTATCAGATGGACCCTGCCAACGGCGACGAAGCGATCCGCGAAGTGGCACTCGATGTGGCCGAGGGCGCGGACATGGTGATGGTGAAGCCGGCGCTCTCGTACTTGGACATCATCCGGCGCGTGAAGACGGAGTTCCGCATGCCGACGGCGGCGTACAACGTCAGTGGCGAGTATGCGATGGTGAAAGCCGCCGCCCGCAACGGCTGGATCGACGAACGCCGCGTGACGCTGGAGATTCTCACGAGTATCAAGCGAGCCGGGGCTGATATGATCCTGACGTATCACGCACGCGAGGCCGCGACATGGCTGGAGTAACTCCCGACGACCGCCGAATCGCTCCACGGCTGCGGCCTGCACTGGGCACCATCTGCCGTTTCGATTCCGTCGAGGGCAAGCCCGGTCCCGCGAGCGGGCTTGTCTGGAATATCTCGCTCACGGGTGTCAGCATCCTCGTCGGCACGATTGCGAACCTCGGCGAGATCCTCACCGGCGAACTCGCCCTCGACGACGGCAAGACCAGCTTGCCAGTGATGATGCGCGTAGTCCACAACAAAACCGTGCCTCTCGGCGACTATCTCATGGGCGCGCAGTTTCTCAGAGAACTGACACCCGCGGAACTGGAACAATTCGTCGACCCAAACCTCGGCCCGGCGTCACCGAAGCGAATGGGTTGAATCACCTCGACGATTCGATTTTGAACTCGGCTGGCAACTCGGACGACTTGTAAGGGCCAAACAGGCTCCATCGGGGGTCGGCTCGAACTGCCCCCTAAGTGGTTGCCCCTCAGGTCCGCGCCGAACCCGCACTGGGGCCACCCAATCGTGCTGGCACTAGAGCATTTCTAAAATCCTTGTAGCGTGTAGCCGCAGTGCTTGGGGAAGTTGCGGCAATGCCTTCGGGTGAACCAGTCCGGGCATTCCCCGAAGGCATCCTCGACTTCCGCAATCGTCCGGAGTTCCCGGCGCCGCAACTCGGCTTTGATCTTCGAGAAGGCCATCTCGATCGGGTTCAAGTCGG
>JBGSSZ010000124.1:0-6312 GCA_041736785.1 Limnoglobus sp. | reverse complement strand
GTCGCGGCGAACTTGGTCAGGGTCACGGTCACCTTCTCCTTCGTCTCGCTGCCCGGCGACTTGAATGTGAACGCCAGCAGCTTCGGAGCAGCAGTCACGTTGAAGCTCCCTTCGAGCACCGCGATCGCTTTCGCAGCGCGGCTGACTCCATCGAGGCGCACCGTTGCGGAGAACAGTGCGCTGTCGCCAATGGCACTGTAGACGCCGGCGGGGCGAGTCGGGAACTTCTGGCCGAGGTCGTCGGTGGCAGTGGTGATGCTCGGCGGGCTGCTGATGCGGAACACCGGGAGTCGCGGTTCCCAGTGCAGATCGAGGTGGATGTCGGTGGAGCGAGCCAGCGTTTGCAGATCGACGCGACCAACCACGCTGGTGGCGACGACGCGGAACGGGCCGTCGATGCTCGCGGGAGACTTCACCACACCCGGTGCGAGCATAATCGATTTACCTCGGTCGCGGACTACGACATGACAATCCGCGTGCCGTGCGAGCTTGTCCAGCGCCTGCCAGAACGGCTGCGGAGCCTCACGCGGCGTTAGCAGCTTCTTGCTGCCATCGACTTTGGAACTGTCGATAGCGATCCCTGACTGTTTCTTCAGAAAGTCCATCATCTCGGACAGAGTGCGGGGATGGTCTTCGAGGGTGACATTCGTCGCCGGGATTGGCTCGCCGGCCACCGCGGCACAAGTCAGCAACAGGACGGAAATCAGACGCAACATGAATCACCCGGCCGAGCGTGTGGACGTGTTCCGAACGCATCTCTATTCTAAAGGTTATTCAGGGAAGAAGAGAATCTCCAGCCGAGGTTGTTTACATGCTCGTTCGACCGGATGTCCTCCGTCAGCAACTCCCCGAAGACGTTGATCCGCAGGAGACTGCGGAATGGCTTGATTCGTTGGAAGCTCTCATCCGCCATCAGGGTCCGGAGCGGGCGAGGTTTCTGCTGGAGACCATGCTGGCCCTGGCGAACAAAGCCGGGGCTCGCCTGCCGCAGGGCGTGACCACGCCGTATGTGAACACGATCCCGGTCGAGCAGCAGGCACCGTTCCCTGGTAACCGCGACCTCGAGCGTAAGATCAAGAGCGCGATTCGCTGGAACGCCATGGCCATGGTTCACCGGGCCCAGCGGACAACGAATGTCGGCGGGCACATCGCCACCTTTGCCAGTGCCGCCACGCTCTACGAAATCGGCTTCAATCACTTCTTCCGCGGCCGCACCGAAAATCATCCCGGCGATCTCGTCTTCTTTCAGGGCCACGCCAGCCCCGGCGTCTACGCTCGTGCCTATCTCGAAGGCCGCCTGAGCGAAGATCAACTCACCAACTTCCGCCAGGAACTCCAGCCCGGTGGCGGACTCAGCAGCTATCCGCACCCGTGGCTGATGCCCGAGTTCTGGCAGGTTCCCACCGTGAGCATGGGCCTCGGGCCGCTGATGAGCATCTACAATGCCCGCTACAACCGCTACCTCCGCGATCGCGGCCTGGCCGATACTGACGATGTCCGCGTCTGGGCGTTCCTCGGCGACGGCGAATGCGACGAACCCGAAAGCCTCGGCAGCATCGGCCTCGCTGGCCGCGAAAAACTCGACAACCTCACTTGGGTCATCAACTGCAACCTGCAGCGGCTCGACGGCCCCGTCCGCGGCAACGGCAAAATCATTCAGGAACTCGAAGGCATCTTCCGCGGCTCGGGCTGGAATGTCATCAAGTGCATCTGGGGCAGCGACTGGGATCCGCTCCTCGCCGCCGACCACACCGGAGCCCTCGCCCGCCGAATGATGGAAGTCGTGGACGGCGAATATCAGGAATACATCTACCGCGGCGGAGAGTTCTTCCGCGAGAAGTTCTTCAACACGCCCGAGCTGCGTGCCATGATCGAGCACCTCTCCGATCAGCAGGTCGAAAAGCTCCGCCGCGGCGGGCACGATCCGTTCAAGGTCTATGCCGCCTACAAGGCCGCTGTGGAAACCAAAGGCATGCCAAGCGTCGTGCTGGTTAAAACGATCAAAGGCTACGGCATGGGCGGCGTGGGCGGGTTCGGCGCCAACACCACCCACCAGCAGAAATCGATCGAAGCCCGCATACTCAATCCCGACCCGAACTGGACCGACGAGGAACGGACACAGAAGAAGAAAGATGCAGTGGTCGAAGGCTTGCGGCTGTTCCGCGACATCTTTCATGTGCCGATTCCCGACGATCAGATCGCTGAGTGCCCGTTCATCATTCCTCCCGCTGACAGCCCCGAAATGCAGTACATGCGGGATCGTCGCAAGGCGATGGGCGGACCCGTGCCGTCGCGCAGCGATCGGTTCACACCCTGCCAACCGCCGTTGCGGAAGAATTTCGAGAAGCTCTACGAGGCGACGACGAAAACGCGTTCCACGACGCTCGCCTGGGTCGATCTAATGTCGCACATCATGCGCGATCCCAACGTCGGGAAATTGATCGTGCCGATCGTCCCCGACGAAGGCCAGACCTTCGGCATGCCGCCGATGTACAAGAACTTCGGCGTGTACAACTCGCGCGGCCAGATCTACACGCCCGTCGACCGAGGCACGGCGTCGGAATACCGAGAAAGCACCTCCGGGCAGGTCCTGCAGGAAGGGATCAACGAAGCGGGCGCGATGAGCAGTTGGATCGCTGCCGGGATGGCCTACAACACGCACGGCATCAACACCATTCCGTTTTACGTTTACTATTCGATGTTCGGCCACCAGCGGGTCGGCGATCTCGCCTGGGCCGCAGCCGACGCCCGTGCCCGCGGATTCCTCATGGGCGGCACCGCGGGACGCACCACACTCAACGGCGAAGGGCTCCAGCATCAGGACGGTCATAGCCACATCATCGCGATGACCTGCCCCACCTGCCGCTGCTACGATCCGGCCTATGCCTACGAACTCGCCGTGATCATCGAAGAGGGCATCAATGCGATGTTCGTCCGCGATGAGGAATGCTTCTACTACCTCACGGTCTACAACGAAGCCTACGAGATGCCGGCGTTTCCCGGTGAAAGCGTCCGCGAGGGGATCCTCAAGGGTCTCTACCCCGTCAAGAGCGTGCATCCCAAGGGTGCGAAAGCGGAAGTGCAGCTTCTCGGCAGCGGCGTTATCCTCCGCGAAGCCCTGCGGGCTCAGGAGATCCTTGCCGAGAAGTTCGGCGTCGCCAGCACCGTCTTCAGCGCCACCAGCTACCAGATGCTCCGCAAGAACTGCCTCGAAGTGGAGCGTGCGAATCGGCTCAGCCCCAATACGCCAAAGCAGGAATCGCACGTACAGAAGATGCTGGGGCAAACGAAGGGCCCCGTGATCGCCACCAGTGACTACATCCGTACTCTGTCCGAGCAGATTGCCCCGTTTGTGACCGACGACAAAGGCACGCGTCTGCTGGCTCTGGGCACGGACGGCTTCGGTCGCAGCGAGACCCGCAAGAGTCTCCGCCGCTTCTTCGAGGTGGATGCCGAGCATGTGGCGTATGCCGCACTCTCCAGCCTTGCGGACCGCGGTGAGTACGACCGTAAGCAACTGACCGCCGCGATGACCGATCTCGGCATCGACCCGAAGAAGCCCCACCCCTGGACGGTTTAGAAAGCAGTCATGGATTTCAAACTGCCTCCTCTCGGCGAAGGCATCGACACCGCGACTGTGGTCGGGGTGCTGGTGAAGCCCGGTGATGCGATCACCAGCGGTCAGAACGTGCTCGCGGTCGAGACCGACAAGGCCTCGATGGAGGTCGCGATCGATCTCGCAGGCACCGTCGGAGAAATCCGCGTCAAGCCCGGCGACAAGATCCCTGTCGGTGGGCTCGTGCTGACGATGGTGAACGGCGAAAGCCCCAAGCCCGCCAAAGCGGAGACAGCCAAACCCGAAGCGAAAGCCGCAGTCAAGGACGACGCCAAAGAAGACGCCAAGCCCGCGGTTGCAAGTGGCCCGGTGACCTTCAAGCTCCCCGCGCTCGGCGAAGGCATCGACACGGCCACCGTCGTCGATGTGCTTGTGAAGAGCGGCGACTCCGTGCAGGCGAATCAGGAGGTCCTCGCTGTCGAGACCGACAAAGCCTCGATGAATGTGCAAATCGATTTCGCTGGCACTGTGAACGAGGTTAAGGTGAAGCCCGGCGACAAGATCGCCATCGGCACTGCCCTGATGGTGCTTGAATCCACGGGCACTCCGGCTCTGGCTGAAACCAAAATCGAATCCAAAAAAGCCTCCGAGCCCGAGAAAGCAGCCGCTTCGAAAAAAGCTGCCTCGGTTGCGGCGAGGTCCGAGCCCAAACCGATCGCCGACGATTCGCACATCCCCGCCGGCCCTGCGACTCGACGACTGGCGCGCGAACTTGGCGTCGGACTGCACGAAATCAAAGGCAGCGGTCGCGGCGGTCGCGTCACCCTCGAAGACGTGAAAGCCTTTGTCCGCGATGAGCGGCAGGTTCACGCGGGCAGCGGTGGCAACGTGGCGACCAGCTTCGGGCACCCGGCTCTGCCCGACTTCAGCAAGCATGGCGAGATCGAGAAAAAACCGGTCAGCGGGCTCCGCAAGAAAATCGCCGAAAATCTGACCATCGCCACGCGGCTCATCCCAGCCGTGACACAGAACGATCTCGCCGACATCACAGATCTGGAAGCGGGCCGCAAGCGTGTGGTCGAAGGGTTGCCCAAAGGCGCACCGAAAATCACCTGGACGGTGCTGGCCGTGAAAGCCTGCGTCGCGGCTCTAAAGGAGTTCCCGCACTTCAACGCCAGCTTTGACATGAACGCCGGCGAAGTGATCCTCAAGAAGTTTTTCAATATCGGCATCGCGGTTGACACCGAACGTGGTCTGGTCGTGCCGGTGATC
Organism: Limnoglobus sp.; assembly: GCA_041736785.1. Classification (GTDB taxonomy): domain Bacteria; phylum Planctomycetota; class Planctomycetia; order Gemmatales; family Gemmataceae; genus JBGSSZ01. Next base: position 1,484 of record JBGSSZ010000124.1, on the reverse strand, counting down.
AAGAACGCCGACGCGAAGAGTATTCGCGACATCGCCGCGGAGGTCGCCGGCTTGGCGGAAAAAGCCCGGGCCGGGAAGCTCGCCCTCGACGACATGCGCGGAGGCACCTTCACCATCACCAACCTCGGCGGCATCGGCGGCACCAGCTTCACGCCGATCGTCAACTACCCTGAAGTCGCGATCCTCGGCATGTGCCGCTCCAGCCTGCAGCCCGTCGTCCGCGACGGCAAGATCGAGCCTCGGCTCATGCTGCCGCTCAGCCTCACCTACGACCACCGCGTGATCGACGGCGCTGATGGTGCACGGTTCGCCTCGCGACTGACGCAGTTGTTTAGCGACCCGATGCGGCTGCTGATGGAGAGTTGATTGCGAAGCCCAGCCGTTGCAACGACTGAGCATTGAGTGGATGATGTTTTTTGATATTCGCGTCAGTGTGTTGAGTGCCTCACACCGTAAGCCCAGCCGTAGCTACGACTGGGCGTCCCTGCCGCAATGATTTACACCTCCCTCCTGCGGCCGCTGCTGTTCCAACTCGATGCCGAGCGTGCACACGAATACGCACTCCGTCTCCTGCACCGCACGCCACTGCCGCTCCTGCACAGACTCACGCAATCACAGCACACAACACTTGAGCTTGCCGGGCTGAGCTTCCCCAATCGCGTCGGTCTCGCGGGCGGACTCGATAAGAACGCGTTTGCGGTGCGGGCCTGGTGGGCTCTCGGCTTTGGCTTTGTAGAACTGGGCACAATCACGCCGAAGCCGCAAGCCGGGAACAGCAAGCCACGAATGAGGCGACTCGTCCGCGATCGGGCCATTCTCAACCGTATGGGCTTCAACAACGACGGTGCCGAAGTGATCGCCGCACGATTGAAGAACCTCAAGCGACCGCCGTTCCCCATCGGGGTGAGCATCGGCAAGCAGGCCACGACGCCGGTGGATGACCTCGCCGCAGTCGCGAACGACTACGCCGAGTGCGCCGCGAAACTGGATGCTCACGCGGACTTTCTCACCGTGAACGTGAGTTCGCCGAACACGTCGGGGCTGCGCTCGTTGCAGACTGTGGATGCCTTGAAGGCGATTGTCACAGCCGCCCGCACCGCGAAGCCGCTGTTTGTGAAGTTCGCTCCCGAGCTTGATGGCGACGTATTGCGAAGCGTCGCGGACGCGGCACTGTCGGCCGGTGCCACGGGACTGATCGCGAACAACACGCTGGCATCGACGATGGACGGGCAACCCTGCGGTCTGAGTGGGCGGCCACTCCAAGCGATCGCCCCGCGACGTATGGAGACGCTCCGCCGGCACGTCGGTGATTCTGTGCCACTGATTGGCGTGGGTGGCATCGACGACGGGCCGAGTGCGCGAAGGATGATCGATGCCGGGGCCGACTTGATTCAGATCTACACGGGGCTGGTGTACGAGGGGCCGTTCCTTGCCGCCCGCTTAGCCAGGCAACTCCAGTCGAAAGCACGCCCCCGTGCCGTTTG
>JBGSSZ010000102.1:0-11368 GCA_041736785.1 Limnoglobus sp. | reverse complement strand
CGCCGCAACCAGGGCAGGGCAGCGAGGGCAGGTATCGCCAGGCGCTCCGCGGCGGGCTGAAAGTAGCCTAGCGAGAGCGTGGGCTCGCGCCAGTCATAGAACCGCAGACTGGCGACGCCAGTGACAGCGAGATCGAGCATGGCGTCGTCAATCGCCATCTGAGTCGGCCCGTCAGCGACGTGGTGCGCGTAATGCTGAATGATCATGGCGGTATTCTAAGTGTGTGTGCGCTACACCTGACAGCGATGGCTTGATTTGTTCGCCGGTCGCGCCAGCAACTGATAGGGTTCAGGTGACATTCAATCGTTGCTGGCACGTCCGGCTAACAACCTTGCAGGCCGAATGGATTGCAATTGGCGAGGCATCATGCTAAAGTTCTGCCAATCTCTTCCACTCCTCCACGGAGGGTCACGATGACTCTTCGCCTCAAGCTGGCAGTGATGGCTGTTGCACTGAGCATTGGCTGCGATCGCACACCTCGGCAGGACGCCGCCGCGGTGACGCCCCCAGTCGACAAAGCCAAGGCCATGCTCCCGCGGCCCGATCCGTTTCGCATGTGCTACAACGCCGACACCCGGATGCTCAGTCTCTACGATCTCGCAGAGAACGAAGGCCGCTGGATGCTGGTGACACCACGGAACAAGTCCGGGGAGCCAGTGAGCGTGGATCATGCTTTCATGAGCGATGTCAATCTCGACGCCGTGGCGATTTTCTACACCACGCCGAGCGGGCTGACTTCGCCGCAGGTGACACTGCGGGAGATCGTGACCACGCACGTGGCGACCACGGGCAAAGAGTAACCAGTCCGCAGCGCAAGGGAATCGCAAGACACTGCCTTGCTTGCGCTGCGGACTGGTTTTAGAGGCTGCTCCGCCACGCTGCGAGAATGTCACTCAGCGATTGCGTGAGTGGGATCTTCGGCTCCCAGCCGGTGCTGGTTTTCAGTTTGCGATTATCAGCACGAGTCACAACAGTATCGCCGACCCGCTTGGTATCTGTCTTTGACTTCACTTCGATTGGCACTTTCGCCAGCCGCACCAGTTCGTTGAGCACATCCTGGATACGATGCGTCTCGCCGCGGCCGGCGTTGTAGGCTTCGCCCTGCACGCCTGCGTCCATCAGCAAACGAAACGCAGCAACGATATCGCGGACATCGGTGAGATCACGACGGGCACTCAAGTCGCCGGTCTGCAGGATGCTTTGCTTCCCGGCTTCGATGAGCGCGATCTGGCGGGCGAAGCTGGCGATGGCGTAGTCGGGGCTCTGCCGCGGGCCAATCTGATTGAAGAGCCGCACCCGCACGATGTCGAGCCCGGGGCTGCGCGTCTGTTGATAGCTCATAGCATCCGCCGCGGCTTTGCTGGCGGCATATGGGCTCGCCGGCCGAAACTCCGCAACCTCGTCGAACGGCGCATCCGTCTTTGGCTCGCCGTAGATCAGGCCCGTGCTGACGAAGAGAATCCGCGGCGTGAGCCCGCTCGTGTGCACCGCGTCGTAGAGGCTTCGGGTGCCGTCGAGGTTGTCCCGCCAGCAGAGATCGGGCTCAAGGAATGACTTGCCTGTGTTGGCGTACCCCGCGAAGTGAAGGATCCACTCGGGCTGCGTGTCCCGGAGGATCGCTTCGAGAGCGGGCGTGTCAACGAGTTCGCCCGCGATCAGCCGCACACTGCTGGCGAGGTGTGTCAGCGACGCCGGCCATTCGGGCGTGCGGCTCAGACCGACGAGCGTGTGGCCGCCTTCGGCCAGAAGCGCCTCGGCCATGTGGCCGCCGATGAAGCCATTCGCACCTGTAATGAGGACTCGCATGGCTCAGATGCCGCGAGCTTTGAAATCGGGCGGTGGTGCATTTTTCAGCCGAGCCAGGTCGGCGTTCACCATCCGCTTGACGAGTTGCTCGAAGCTCATCTCCGGCACCCAGCCAAGTTGTTTCTTGGCCTTGGCGGGGTCGCCGATGAGCAGATCGACTTCCGCGGGCCGCACCAGAGCGGGATCGGTCACAACGTATTTCTTCCAGTCGAGTTCGGCCGCTTCAAATGCAAGCTGCACGAGCTTCTCGACGGTGTGGGTTTCGCCGGTCGCGATGACGTAATCGTCGGGTGTGTCCTGCTGCAGCATGAGCCACATCGCGCGAACATAGTCGCCGGCGAAGCCCCAGTCGCGTTTGGCGTCGAGGTTGCCGAGACGAAGCTCTTTGGCGAGCCCGAGCTTGATGCGGGCGACGCCGTCGGTGACCTTGCGAGTGACGAACTCCCGACCGCGGCGTTCGCTCTCGTGGTTGAAGAGGATGCCGCTGACGCAGTACATGCCGTAGCTTTCGCGGTAGTTGATCGTAATCCAGTGACCGTAGAGCTTGGCGACGCCGTACGGGCTGCGCGGATAGAACGGCGTATCCTCGCTCTGCGGCACCGCCTGGACCTTGCCGAACATCTCGCTCGAAGACGCCTGATAGAAGCGGATGTGATCCCGGCCGATGAGCTTGATCGCTTCGAGCATCCGCGTCACGCCGACGGCGGTGAACTCGCTGGTGAGCACCGGCTGCTTCCAGCTTGTGGGCACGAAGCTCTGGGCTGCGAGGTTGTAGACTTCGTCGGGCTTGGATTCTTTCAGTGCGTCGATCAGCGAAAGCTGATCGAGCAGGTCGGCCTGATGCAGATGGAGCTTGCCGACGAGGTGGTTGATCCGCTCGAACGTCTCGGTGCTGGCCCGGCGGACGAGGCCGTGGACCTCGTAGCCCTTCTCGAGCAGCAGTTCTGCAAGATAGCTTCCGTCCTGCCCTGTAATGCCGGTAATAAGCGCACGCTTCATTCGTCACGTCCTGTGATTGTTGAGGAATAGTATCGCAAAACGCCCGCAGAGATCAACTCGGAACGAGGACGATCTTGCCGGTGAGCGTTCCCTTCTTGCCGATGGTGTTCTCTTCCTGCAGGCGATGGGCGGCTGCCGCGTCCGCGAGCTTGAACGTCGCACCGATATTCGACTTCAGTTTCCCCTCGCTCATCCAGCGGTTCATGTCAGCGGCCGCCTGACGCTGGATGTCGGCACTGACGCTGAACATCGTGAAACCGAAGAGTTGCAGGTTGCGGGTGTAGAACGCCCCATTGGGCCAGACAGGTTTCGCCCCGCGGCCAGCCATGACGATCACCCGGCCACCTGGGGCCATGCATTCAAATGTCGTTTCGAGATCGGTTGGCGGCTGGGTTTCGTACCAGATATCGGCACCCATCTTGCCGTGGTCTGCACTTTGCAGCAGGGCGTGGAACTGCTTTTTGATCGGCTTGCGATAGTCGATCAAGCTCTGGGCTCCAAGTTCGAGAGCTTTGGCGGTTTTGTTGCCGATGATCCCGTGGACCACGGCCCCCGCTGCTCGGGCCATCTGCACAACCATGCTGCCGACGCCGCCAGTGGCACCGCTAACAACCACGAGATCATCCTTCTGCACTTTGGCGCGCCAGACGAGTCCGAGCCATGCCGTGATACCCACAAGCGCGTTGGCTGCGGCATCGACATCGCTGACCTCGCCCGGTGTCGGGTAGACGTATTCTGCCTGTGCACAGACAAACTCCGCGAACGTCCCCTGTCGGCCGAGCAGGCCCTGATTGGAGCCCCAGACGCGGTCGCCGACTCGGAAACCCGCAACGCCCTCGCCCACTTTGTCGATCGTGCCGGCGACATCACAGCCGGGGATGAAAGGCTTCGGCAACGGCATGTTGATCGCGCCGCTGCGGATGTAGGTGTCGACGGGATTGAGCGCCGCGGCTGCGACCTTGATGCGGACCTGACCCGGCCCCGGCTCCGGTGTCGGCAGGTCGCCGAAACGGATCACCTCAGGACCGCCGGTCGTTTCGTAGTAGGCGGCTTTCATGAAGTGGTTGTATCAAGCCGCCAGGCGAAGTGGCGCTTCCATAGCCGCCGCATTCGGCAGCTTGAAGCGGGCATACGCCAGTGTGAGGAAGAGCGTGACTGAGCCCCATGTCGTGGCTCCGAGGGCTTGCAGCGTAGGGTCGAACTGCTCCGTGAACGCACTCGCCAGCATCACCCCCGCTGCGATGACGCCATAGCGCACAGTGCGATCCTGCCACATCACCGCCACAGCAGTCCACGCCGGGAGCAGCCAGCAGAAGAAATACGTGTGCGAGAGCGGCGAGCAGAGCAGCACCAGAATACACACCATGCTGACTTCGATCCCCTCGGCGAGCGGCGACGTGGCAAACTTGAGCCGCGTCGCGACCAGCAGCACCGCACCCAGAGCAAGGCACGCCACCATGCCAATCCGCTGGGCTGTCAGTGGTGACACGTTCGCCACGTTGACTGTGAAGCGGTGTCGCCAGTCGTCGCCAGCATCGACATCCCGCAGCAGCCGATGGCTGACCGAGATCAGCGAGTGGTTCCGCCGCGTGAAGCCGATGCCCGGGCGGGCAGCGATCCCTTCGCCCGATTGATTGCCGATCATCTTGTCGGCCCAGGTGCCAAGCTCGCGGGCGTTGCGCTCAAAGCCGCGGACCAGGCCTGGTGCCACGAACAGATACGCCACGATGAATGCGAGGGAGAGCCCCGCGACCTTCCATTCGCGGCGGGCGAGGAAGTAGACAATCGCCGGGAGCGGGAAGGCTTTCATGGCCACCGGTGCCGCAAAGAGTGCGGCGGCGCCGACTTTGTACTTCCGCCGCAGGGCCACTACTGAAAGCAGCACAAGGCTCAGAAGCACCATGTTGATCTGGCCGAGAAGCTGGATGTCCCACATGTATGGCGTGATGGCGAGGCTGGGCACGGCGTAGATCCAGCGCGGATGCCCACGCCACTGACCGGTCAGGAGCACGAGCGAGGCCCAGAGACTGGCAACCCACGCCGCGGTCGTGAGGGCTCCCAGACCCAGCACCAGACCCACCGGCCCGAGATGCGTCAGCGGTGCATACAGCAGCACCACCAGCGGTGGCGGGTAGAGATACTTGAGTTCGCCGTTGGGCAGCGGTGCGTAGATCGGGCGATCGGCCCGCACGTCCTGGCCCAGTTCCCACCAGAACGTGTAGTCCTTATTCCGCTGGCAGTCGGGCCGCGTTGCGGCGTTGTAGAGCGGCACCGCCAGAAAGAGCATCCCCAGCACCGCCACCTGCAGGCAGACCGCCCAAGCAGGATCAAGATGACGTCGCGGCGGGCTGGGCATGGTGTTTCCTGCAGACTGTGCCGCACTCTGACTTCTTCATGGCCAGCTGTCAAGATGTGAGTTGATTCTGTTCAGTATCAGCTCAGCGTGGCTGAGAGTTCTGAGATCACAATTACGCTCTCAATAGCAATTGCGATGCTTTTCTAAAGCCAAAGTAGCCGCAAGTCTTTGTAGTAAAATTGTTTGCGACGACACTTGCGGTAGCGATCAGCAAGCGAAGACTCAGTTGTGCTTCAAAACTAGCCATAATGCGATGGTGTTGTCACTGGTGCGTGCCAATACGCTTCAAAGTGTAACAAGTTCCGTCACTTGAACCAGATTCTCCAAAATTGTGTTGGATTTATTCCGGCATCTTGGTTAAATTGGCTCCGATCATTTCGCTCAGAACTCTGTTTCACCGGGAGTCTCACATTATGCGTCGCTTTCTCTCCTTGCTGGTGATAGCAATCGCCAGTACGCCGGTCGTGGCTCAGACGACCTACACGTGGACCGGAGCCGGCAACGGCGCCTGGGCCACGGCGGCCAACTGGGACTTCAATGGCGTCCCAGCCAACGATCTGCTCCTCTCCGACGTGGTGTTTGCCGGCAACAGCAGCTTGGTCAGCACGGTCAACGTCGTGCCGACGCCTTACAGCATTCACTCGCTGATGTTCGACGGTTCCGCCGGCACGTTCAACCTCGTTCCTGCGGGCACACCGACCACGCTGCGCCTCGGCAACGGCGGCATCATGGTCAACTCCCCTGTGGCTCAGACCATTGGCAACCCGCTCGCACTCGGCGCCAGCCAGACGTGGTTCGCCAACTCAGCACCGCTGTTCATCGACGGGACGGTCAACGCCACCGGGCAGACCCTTACTTTTGATGGAGCATTCGACGTTCGTCTCAGTCAATCCGCAACTGTGACTGGCGGTGCGCTGGTCAAGAATGGATTGGCCAATGTCGCGTTGGCCGGCAACAACACACCGACGTCTGTTGACATCAATTCGGGAACGCTAATCGTTAATAAGGTTGGCACCGGTAGCCCGATCGGCAGCGGTCCCGTCAATCTCAACGGTGGCACGCTTTCCTTCCGTGTCAACGGGGCACCCGTTTCGACCAGTGGCTACAACCACGACGTGATCACCGCGTTGTCAGAATTTACCGGCCCACCTTACGGAACGACACGTGGTGTGGACGGCAACAACGGAAACGGTCAATGGGTCTACTTCCAGCAGGGTGCTTATAATCCTAATCTGACATACGGCCTGCCCGCGAATGGTCGCTTCAATGCGCTCGCCGTCGATTATCAGTTTCAGGACTACGTTGGAAACAACGTGCTTTCGCTTACCAATTCCGCAGGCGTGAACCCGAGCGGAACTCTGACGCTGGACACACCAGGACAGTTCCGCAGCCTGAACATCATGAATGTTACCGGTAGCGGTTCGGCTCAGTACAGTTTCACGCTGAATTTCGATGATGCCACTACGACAACGGTCACCGGGAATGTCTCTCGTGACTGGTTCAACGGTCCTGCAAACGAAACCGTTTTCATTGTGGGAGCCCGCTTGAGTCGGACCGCTGCACTTCCAGGTACATTTGACCAGCCTTTCGGTACAAATCCTCGCATCTATACAACCAACTATACTCTCAATGCCGCGGATCGCCTGAAAACTCTGAACTCGATCACTTTCAACACCACAAATGGGACTGCGACAACAGGTCTGTATACTTTCAACGTGTTTGGTATCTCAGGTATCGCGGGTAGTGACACTCAGGTCTACACGAATCCTGTCAATGTCCTGACTGACTCAACTATTGAGCAACTCAACGTTGCCAACGTGACCGCTGGTCCACTGAGCATTGGTTTCAATACGCTGACCACGGTGACGAGCGGCGCAACCACAACGAATTTCGGTGCGACCACACTGGTCGGTGACCCGAACTTTAATCTGGGCTTGGCCAGCACACTAAATCTCGGTGCTGTGAATGACGGTGCGATTCCTCGCACAATCACAAACACTGGACCCGGTGTGCTCGGGTTTGCGGCGACTGCAACAAGCTTCAACAATGCCTTTATCAATGTCAATGCTGGTGGGATTGCGGCATCTGCTGCCAACGCGTTGGGAACCTCCGCGACGGTGACCATGTTGGCAGGTACGACGTTTAACATTTCCGCAAATACCACTATCGCTGCCGTTACGGGTGCCGGGGCCATCACTCAGACACCGACCAGCACGCTGACCATCAATGGCGGCACAGGCAACACGTTTGCTGGCAGGATCGGTGGCGGTCCGCTGGTCATCAACGGTGCATTCACCAACCTGACTCTGAATGCAGGCCCAAATACGATCGTCTCATCCAGCATTCAGAATGCTGGCAAGCTCAGCGTTGCCTCGCCGGGCAGCCTCGGCAGCGGGCCGGTCGCGCTCAATACCACCAGTACGCTCTCAGTCGGCGGTGTGACCAGCATCAACGGTTTCAACAACGGATTTGGTTTCAATCTGCAAACCAACGGTGGCAACGACCCCAACTTCCCCTTCGTGCCAACCATCAATGGCAACGAACTGAACATCACCTCGGCGGCTGGTGGGATTGCAGCTTCAGCCTGGTTTGGCACGCCAGTGCCGACCGGTGCCTTCACTGCGTCGTTCAAGTACTACAATTCAGCCCCCGGTGCTGACGGAATCACCTTCACGCTCCAGAGTGAGTCTGCAACTGCACTCGGCATTCCTGGAGGCGGACTGGGCTATGCTGGGGGTCCCGTCACAGGCGTTTCTCCAAGCTATGCCTTGGCATTCAACATCTTCAATGGCGGCGTTCTGGGTTATGCCTTTACAGCCGATGGCGTGCAGCCGGCAGCATACAACGCCGTGACGCCGGTCAACGTTGCCGGTGCACAGCTTGGCAACGAGATCACATTCGATTTGGCATATGACGGTGCCAATCTCAATGTGACGCTCACTCAGGGTGCCAACATGTTCGTCGTGCCTGCGATTCCGATCGATCTCAGCACGCTGGGCGTCGGAGCGTTTGTCGGATTCACTGGCGGAACTGGTGTCGTGACCTCGCAGCAGTTCATCAGCGATTTCTTGTTTAATTCCTCAGCGGGTCTGAACTACGGCAACAACGTCACCGTCGCTGCCGCTTCGAACGCCAACCTCAACGTGCAGTTGATGGGCAGCGCACTCGACTTCAACTTCGGAACGCTGACCTCCAATGCTGGTGCGACACTCAACGTCACGCCTGAAGCCGGCAGTATCCCCGATACGCCATACTCGGTGAACTTCGGGACGACGACCGTCAACAACTCGACGTTCAACATCGAGAACAACGGCACTGGCAGGGGTACCGTCCGCGTCACCGATCTCACCGGCACGGGTCCGCTCACCAAGAATGGCTCCGGCACGCTGGTACTTCGTGGCACCGGCACCTACACCGGTTTGACCACTGTGACCAATGGTCGCCTCACCTTCAACGGTGACTACAGCGGTGCAACCGGCGCGACGTCCGTCGCTTCGGGTGCATTCCTCGCAGGTGGTGGCAGCAAGGGTGGAACTGTCTCCGTGCTGCCCCTCGCCACCGTCGAAACCGGCGATGGCACCCCTGCGAATCCCACTCTCACCGTAACGGCTGCCAACTTCAGCGACACAGCCGTGTTGAAGTCGGACCTCCGCAATGGTGGTGTGCTCGTTGACACCGCAACCACAGGCGGTAGCCGGCTCGCCACGACCACCTTCGGTCGCGACCTGCCCACGGGAACCATTTCACTGTTGCTGTCTTCCGACGGGTCGATCGGTTCTTCCGGTCCTTCGACCTACACCCGAACGGTGGCAACCTACACCAACCTGAACAATCTCGCCGCAGGCACCTATACCCTCGGCGGGCCGTTCGCCGTGAGCGGTGAAAACTTCACCGTCCTCCCGGGCTGGCAGGTGGATGTCAACGGTGGCAACGTCAACGTCACCTTCTCCGTCGTGCCCGAGCCGATGGCTCTGCTGGCTGTCGGTGCTTTCGCTCTCGCCATGGGTCGCCGTCGGCTCCGCGTCCGCGGCTAAGAATTGTCAGTCGTGCCCGCTCCCGGGCACGGCACAACCCGCGCGGCGTCACTCGCTGACCCGCGCGGGTTTTTTCGTGGACTGTTTGCTGCCTAACGCTTGGTTTGACTCTTCACTTCCAGCCAGATGTCGCCATAGCCCTCTTTGTCGAACGGCGGGCAACCTGTGGCATATTGACCCATCGCGTTGTCCTTGGCACGCATGAGAGCCGTGCAGTAGCTGAACGTGCGGCAGACGCGCTTGCGGTCCAATTGCCCATGCGCGGCGAGTTGCCGAACCCAGTCGGGCTGACTCAAGCTCGCCCGTCCGACGCCCACCAGGCTCACTCGGTCTTCAGCCAGATTCGCAGCACCGGCCTGCGGTAGAAACTCCTGCAGGTAGCTGTAGCCGGTCCCTACCACAGCAAGACCAGGGTTGGCCAACTGCACCGTTGCCGTGGCCTGGAAATGGCGATCGACTCCAATCAGCGGATGCTCCGGACTCTCATAGCCATCTGGCGGAGGTGTCTCAAATGGCCGCCCGATGTGCGGTTGAGCGTAGGGATTGCCCAGCGTCGCGTTCACCAGCACCACGCCCAGACTCCGCATCTCAGCAATCCACCGCAGCGGCTCGGTGAGATCCATCGTGAATGGATCGCTGTCGCTCATCCCCCAGCCGTTAGCCAGCGGCGCACTCCACCGCACAGGATTGCCATCGTCGCCGAACGGGATCGCGTCGTAGAGGTTCAGCCGCGTGGCGAGCATCGCGCCCGGCACCTCGGCCCGGATCGCAGTGAAGATATCCCGGGCCAGCCGCGTGCGGTTCTCGTAGCTGCCGCCGTAGGGCCCAGTCCGGTTGCGGGCTCCGAGCAGTTCGCTCAGCAGATAGCGATGGCACTGCTTCACATCCACAAAGTCGAAGCCGGCTGCGATGGCGAGCTTGGCCGTCGCGACATAGTCCTCGACGAGCCGCTTGAGTTCATCGTCAGTGACCAGGGGCGTGTCGGGTGTGACTGTGTAGCGGCCGACGAGCAGCGGGTCGGGTGCGACGATCCGCGGCCCGCGGTAGCAGTAGCGTCCCGAGTGCGTGAGTTGCAGTCCGAAGAGCAGATCGGCATCGTCCCCGTTCGCGGTACGGTGTGCTGTGCGAGTTTCGCTGACGAGTCGGGCGAACGCAGGCAAGGTGCGGTCGTTCAGCCAAATCTGCCGCGGGTTGGCACGGGCGGCGTCGCTGACGGCGCAGGCCTCGCCCCAGAGGAGTTTTGCACCACCGTCACCGAATCTTCGGTAGCGGCGAAACGTGAGTTCGCCGGGGGTGCCGTCGAGTTCGCCATCGCAACCCTCCATAGGGTGGATGCACCAGCGGTTGCCCACGACGCGGTCGCCAATGGTCAGCGGCTGCAAAAAGGGGGAGAGGTCGTCTTGAAAGTGCAGGTCGATGCCGAGCCGGGCGTTTTCCGCCATCAGATCGTCAGTCGATTTGTATTTGAAGAAGCGAGCCATGATAATGATTGGGGTTATGATTTTTTGGGGTCGCGGAAGCAGAGCACGAACACGATCGCCGCAATGGCACAGCCGATCGTAGGGACCATCCAGACGCTTTGCCAGTCGGTGACGCCGTTGGCGGTGTAGGCGGTGACGACCATCCCCGAGACGATGTTACCGACAAGCGTGCCGGGGCCATTTGAGATGAAGAGCATCAGGCCCTGAGCCCCGGCCCGCAGGTGCGGCGGGGCCTCGCGATCGATATAGAGTGCTCCGAGAATGGTGAACCAGGTGTAGGCGACGCCCTGGAGTGGCACGCCGAGCCAGGTGATCCAGGTGAGGTTTTCGCTGGCGAGGATGCCGCACCGCACCGCCCAGGTCGTGATACCGATGGCCAGTGTCACCTTCATGCCATATCTGCGGATCATGAACGGCATCGCCGCCAGGCAGGCCACTTCCGTCCACTGAGCGGAGGTCATCACAAACTCCGGTCGCCACATCCCCAGGTCGTGGCAGTACATGTTCGCGAAGACGCTGTAGAAGCTCAGCATGACGTGCGCGGTGAAGGCGACGATCACAAACACGACAAACGACCGATCGCGAAAGAGCGTGAGTGCGGGAAGCCCGATCACCTCGGCGAAGGGCCGTCCGCGGCCCAGCGGTGGGGTGTGCGGCAGCAGGCGGGCCCCGACACCCAGCAGGGCGTGGGC
>JBGSSZ010000097.1:0-12565 GCA_041736785.1 Limnoglobus sp. | reverse complement strand
GAGCAGGAGCCCCGCGGTGAGCAGAGGTACGGCGAGATTAATGGCACGACGGCTCATTGCTTCCAGCCGCTCCAGGTTGAGCAGGTGCAGCCCGCCAAGCGGAGAGCGTTTCTTGCGCAGCCGCCGGGCCTGCACGAGATACATCACACTGGCGAGGAAGCTCACGCTGATCCCCACGGCCGCAAGGAGCAGGAGCAGGCCGTGGATTGCGCCCCAGAGCCGTTCGCTGTGGAGCCAGTTCGGTATGCTGACGCTGTTGGTGTCGTTGACCATTAGGAGCGAGAGACCGACGAGCCCCAGGACAACGGGCAGGACGAAGATGGCCCAGGCCTGCCGCTTGTGGTGCATGGCCCCGAAGAAGTAGAAGAGAGCGAGCACCCAGGCGAGGAGCAGCAGCGATCCGACCGCCGTGGCGGGTGAAGGGGGATTCATGGCGAGAAACGAGGTCTGCGCGAAGAGCCCGGCCGCGCCGAAGACGAGCCCGAGCACGCGGAGACTCCGCCGCGGTCTCGCGATCGCCGCAACTTCAAACGCGAGGGCGCAGAGATAGCTCAAGCCAAAGCAGGCCTGCGTGATGCCGTTCATCGGGGTAGTATACCGATGGCGAAATTGACCTACCCGCGACGGGCGGATTCCATGAAGATGCGATTATGATTTCGACGACTCCAACCGTGCGCATTCCCCGCGTTGTCCAGGTCCGCCAGATCGCTCCTCAGCCGCGGGTCGCGGATGTCGTTGTAGCGACTCGACAGGCTTGGCTCGACTCCCCAGTGGCCAAGCGGATCAAACCGGGTATGAACATCGCCGTGGGCTGCGGCAGCCGCGGGATCAAGAATTATCTCGCGATCGCCAAGGCCACGATCGATGTGCTGCATGAGCTTGGTGCGAAGCCATTTGTGGTTGCGGCGATGGGCTCGCACGGCGGGGCGACGCCGGAGGGGCAGCGCGATCTGCTCGCGGGCTACGGCATCCATGCCGCCAACCTCGGCGTGCCGGTCCTCACCGACATGGACGCTGTCAGCGTGGGCTGCAACAGTTGGGGTGAGTCGGTCTGGTGGGATAAGAATGCACTCGCCGCCGACGGGGTCGTGCTGATCAATCGCGTCAAGCCGCACACGGACTTTCGCGGGCACTACGAGAGCGGCCTCGCCAAGATGACTGTCATCGGCCTCGGCAAGCGCCAGGGCGCGGACCAGGTCCACTCCTACGGCACCCGCGGGCTCAAGGAGATGCTCATCGAGAGTCTGAAAGTGCTGCTCGAAAAAACGCCCTTGCTCGGCGGCCTTGCGGTGCTGGAAAACGCTCACGAGGAGACAGGCCATCTGGAAGTGCTCGCAGCGGACGAGATCATCGCGAAGGAACCGCCGCTGCTGGAGCAGGCCCGCGGGATGATGGGACGCATCCCGTTCCGCCAACTCGACTGCCTGATCGTCGGCGAATGCGGCAAGAACTACTCCGGTGCGGGGATCGATCCCAATGTGGTGGGTCGGCTCCTGATCGAGGCGTCGCCCGAGATGGAGCTCCAGGGTGCCGACCCGCGGATCACCCGCATGGGTGTGCTTGATGTCAGCCCGGAGAGCCACGGCAACGCCACCGGGATCGGCATCGCTGACCTCACGACCCATCGGGCTCTCGCCAGCATCGACCAGGGTCCGTTCCGCATGAACAACCTCACGGCACGGTTTCTGTGGCGGTCCAAGCTGCCTATCGGTTTTGAGACGGATCGCGAGTGCATCGAGCAGTGCGTCAACACCTGCTGGCAGCCGATGGGCGAGAAAGTGCGATTCGCAGTGATTCCGAACACGCTCGAGGTGACCGACCTCTGGGTGAGCGAGCCATTGGCGGTAGAAGCGCGATGCGATTCGCGAATGGAACTGATTGGCGAGTCACGGGAGCTTCCGTTCGACGTCGCGGGTAACCTACGGCAGGAGGAATTGTTTCCGCAGTCAGTGCGTGCCCGCCGCTGTCGGGGATGACATGAACCCGGACCTCGATCGTCATGAAGCACTCGAACGCTGCACGCGTCTGATCGATGCGGAGCCGCGCAACGCCGAAGCTTATCGACAGCGGGCGATCGCCCGGCTAGCATTGCACGATCGCCCGCGGGCCGTCGCGGACTACGATATTGCACTCCGACTCGATTCGAAGAACCTTCAATATCGCCGCGAGCGGGCTAGTGAGAATTATCGCCAGCGGCAGTACGCGATCTGTATCGAAGACTGCAATTCCATCCTTGAACACGCGCCCACAGATGCAGCGATGCTTGAGCTTCGCGGTCGCTGTCATGCGGCATTCGGAAGCTCCGCGGCCGCACTGGCGGACTTCGACGCGGCGGGGGCGAGCGCACTGAAAGCGGCTCTCCTCCGCGAGCTCGGCGAAGCTGAACCGGTATAATTCTTCCATGATGGACGACACGCCCGATCTCGCCACTCTGGTCCGCCGCGGACATCAGTACGCCCGCAAGCTGGAGCATGAAAAAGCTCTGGCGGCGTATACCGGTGCCATCGACTTGGATCCGCTGGAGGCGGAACTGTTCTATCATCGGGGCAATGTCTACGCCGCCGCGGGGAACGCTGAGCTTGCGATCGATGATTTCACCCGCGCGCTCGAACTGCGGCCCGACTACGACGCTGCTGTGCACAACCGGGCGACGTCGTATGTGGACACCGGCGACTACGACGCGGCGATCGCCGACTTCACCCGCGCCAGCGAACTGAACCCGGAAGACGTCGATCCGCTGAACGGCCGGGCCGCGGCACGGAGCAAGAAAGGCGACTTTGACGCGGCTCTCGCCGACTACACCGCAGCCATCGAACTCGATCCCGGTGCATTTCGATTGTACTTCAACCGCGGCAACACGCGCTCGGCGTCGGGTGATTTCCGCGGTGCCATCGACGACTATTCCGAAGCCATCACTCTGCACCCCCGGCACGCACGGTCGTATGTCTACCGCGGCCTCAGCTACGAAAACTGCGACGAACTCGCACTCGCCATCAGCGATCTCAGCACTGCTCTCCGTTTGCAGCCACAGAACCTGGAAGCGTTCTGGCACCGTGGTCGGCTGCACAGTGCGGCGGGCGATCACGCCAAAGCGATTGCCGATCTCACCTGGGTCATTCAGGGTGATCGCGACGACTACCGTGGTTTCAATCTCCGCGGCGTGGCGTATGCCGAACTCGGCGAGCGCGAAAAAGCCATCGCCGATTTCACGCAATCAATCGCCCTGCGGCCCGACGATGCCGCACCACTGTTCAACCGGGCGCTGTCGCATTCCCGCAACAGCGACTACGAATCCGCCATCGCCGATTTCACGAGGGCCATCGAACTGACAGGCGATGATCCGTCGGCGTACCTGCAGCGCGGTTATGCGTTTCTTGAGATGCTCGATCCCGAGCGTGCGGTGGCAGATTTCACCCGGGCCATCGCGATCGATCCCGAGAGCGTGCGCGGTTATCTGGCCCGGGCCATGGCGCATCGCCGGCGTGCCGACTGGCCGAGCGCCCTCGCCGACGCCAATGTGGCCATCGGCAAGAAGCCTGACTCCGATGCCGCGTTGAATCTGCGGGCATCGGTTCACTATGCACTCGGCGACTTCGCCAGCGCGCTGGCCGATCACGAAGCAGCACTCGCTCTCGACGCCAATGATGCGGCCACGAACAACTATGTGGCATGGATCTACGCCACTTGCCCGGATGCGAAGCTACGAAACGCCACGCAAGCGATCGCGACGGCGAACCTGGCCTGCGAACTGACCGGATACATGCTGCCCGGGTTCCTCGACACACTGGCTGCGGCGTATGCGGAAGCGGGCCGCTTCGAGGACGCCGTGAAGTGGATGAAGAAAGTGGTGGAACTGGTGCCGCCGGATGAACGACCTGGCTACGAATCGCGACTGCGATTGTTCGAAAATCATCAGCCCTATCGCGACAGCATCGAGGATTCGAAGCCCTGGCTGCGTCCGCCGTGACCATCCGGCAGCCAAGGGCGTACGTCGACGGCGATCATCCCCGCCCGGCGAATTGCTTCAATGCCGATGTCGGTATCCTCGAAGGCGACGCACAGTGGCGGCGGCACGTTGATCCGCCGGGCGGCTTCCAGAAACACGTCCGGCTCCGGTTTGTGCAGCGGCGTGTCTTCTGCGCAAACGATGGCATGAAACCAATCGTGCACATCAAGCTGGTGCAGCGTCATCTCGACAATCCGCCGGTAACCGCCCGATGCCACCGCCATCGGCAGGACGTTGCGATGATCTTCCGCGATCCGTACCACGTGGGTGATCGCTTTGACATCTGCGAGGAACTTCGAGACGAACAACTCCTCTTTTCGCTGGACCATGCTTTCGATGTCGTGCAGGGGTATGCCGCTTTCGTCGCTGAGGAGCTTGAGGATCTTCGACGTTGGCATGCCGCCAAGCGAGTAGAATTTTGGCTCGTCGAACGGGATGCCGTGCGGATCGAGCATGCCTTTCCAGGCCTGGAAGTGAATCGGCATGGTGTCGGCGAGGGTGCCGTCGCAATCGAAGATCAGCCCGCGCGTTCCGGGCGGCAGTGTCCAGGGAGTCATCTGTGCAAACTCAAAAACCCAAACTGGTATGATAGCGACAGATTGAAGATGAGGAGAGTAAACACGTGCTGCGGTGGCCCTGAACTTCCCGGCTTCCGTGCTGCGGTCGCCGATTTCTTCGGCTGATCCGCTAAACTGCTCTCATGTGGCCCTCTGCGGAAAACACCGACAAGCTCCTCGACGATGCCCGCGGCGGGGGCGACGCCGTTGATCGCCTCCTCGGTGAATTCCGCGAACCGCTCAAGCGCATGATCGACGCCCGACTCGATCCGGTGCTCGCCCGAAGGGTGGACGCCTCCGACATCGTGCAGGACGTGCTCCTCGAAGCCAACACCCGCCTCAAGGAGTACCTGAACAAACCCGACATGCCATTTCATCTCTGGGTGCGGCACTTGGCCAAAGACCGCATCATCGACACACACCGCCGTCACCGTCTGGCACAGCGCCGCAGCATCGACAAGGAACAGCCACTGGCCCGCCCCGCGTGGGCCGATGAATCGAATGCCTCATTTGTGGCCCACTTCGTCGACACCGAAGCGACTCCCGCCAGCGAAGCAATTCGCCAGGAACTGAGCCGGAAGCTGAATACAGCGATCGACAACCTCGACGACGACGATCGCGAAGTGATCCTGATGCGGCATCAGGAAATGCTGAGCAATCAGGAAGTCGCTCAGGCTCAGGGCGTGACGGAAGCGGCAGCGTCGATGCGGTATCTGCGGGCGGTGCGACGTCTCAAAGCCGTGCTGACCGATGGCTGATCGCGACGAGCAACTGGCCGCGATTCTGACGGACCTTTCCAATCAGGTCCGCGGCGGCGGCGTTCCCGATCTTGAAACGACTGCTCTGGCTCATCCGCATCTTGCCGACGAACTGCGGCAACTCTGGGCCATTGCACAGTACGCGGATATGGCCACTGCGAAGGGGCAAGGGGCAAGGGGCAAGGGGCAAGACAAGCAGACAGAAATCCAGGGCACGAGCAATCTGCCTGTGATGCCGGATTTCGAGTTGCTTGAGGAGATCGGTCGTGGCGGGATGGGCGTGGTCTATCTCGCTCGCCAGAAATCGCTCGATCGGCAGGTCGCCCTGAAGATGGTGCGCGAAGCGCATCTCGCCTCCGACGCGGATCGGGCCCGCTTTCGGGTCGAAGCCGAAGCCTCCGCCCGGCTGACACATCCCAACATCGTCACGGTCTACGAAGTCGGCGACGCCGCGGGGCAGGCCTACTTCTGCATGGAATATGTCAGCGGCCCGACGCTCGCACAGACCATCGCGAAGAATGGCCCGATGACGCCGCGGGATGCGGCTCAGTTGCTCGCTCCAATTGCCCGTGCGGTGCAGCACGCGCATGAACAGGGAATTCTCCACCGCGACCTGAAACCGTCGAATGTCCTGCTGGCTGCCCAAAACACGCCCAAAGTGACTGACTTCGGACTGGCCAAGCGCATCGACGGCACGGGGACGCTCACGCGCACCGGCGCGATCGTCGGCACGCCGAGCTATATGAGCCCCGAGCAGGCGACAGGTAAAAAAGAACTGACGGCGGCTGCCGACACCTATTCTCTCGGCGCGATCCTCTACGAAATGCTCACCGGGCATCCGCCGTTTCAGGCGTCGCATCCGGTCGACACTCTACTGATGGTTCTGGAGCAGGACGCGATCCCGCCGCGGCAGTTGAACCCGTCGCTGGATCGCGACATTGAGATGATCTGCCTGAAGTGTCTTCAGAAGCCGCCGGGCTTGCGATACGCATCGGCGAAGTCGCTTGCGGACGATCTCGATTCGTATCTGGCTGGCGAAGCGGTCAGTACACGGCCCAGTGGGCTGGGTTATGTCGTCTCGCGGTTGCTCCGTGAAACGCATCATGCCGAGGTGCTGGAGAATTGGGGCGTGCTCTGGATGTGGCACAGTCTGATGATTTTCTTGCTCTGCTTTTTTACGCAGGTGATGCAATGGCGGAGCATCGAGTCGCCGTGGTGGTATTTCTCGCTCTGGACCGGGGGACTGCTCACCTGGGGTACGATCCTCTGGAAACTGCGCCGCCGGGCGGGACCGGTGCTGTTTGTGGAGAGGCAGATCGCCCATGCCTGGGCCGCCGGGGTGCTCGCGTCGATTGTGATGTTCATCATCGAGGTGCTGGGCGGTCTGCCGGTGCTGACGCTGTCGCCAGCGATCGCTGTCGCCGCCGCGATGGTCTTCGTCTTCAAAGCCGGCATTCTCTCCGGGCAGTTCTACATCTACGCGCTATTGAGCTTCGTCGTGGCCTGCCTGATGCCTCTGGTGCCGGGCTACGGCATTCTGCTCTTCGGCATCGCCAGTGCCGTGTCGTTCTTCTTCCCCGGTTTGAAGTATTACCGTCAACGACGGGACAAGCTCACTCTGTAGGTTCGGACGGCTCCGCTTTCTTCTTCGTCGCCCGCTTCTTCGGGACTGGCTTTTCCTCCCCCTCGGCGGGTACCGCTTTCTTCGCCCGCGTCTTGGGTGCGACGGCCACGGCGACCGACTCGTCCTTCGTCGCTCCGACCGGGGTCCACCCCTTGCCAAAGGCCTCAGCAGCAAGCTCACTCCAGAGCGCTTCGATCTGCTCCTTCGAACTCGACACGCGAATATCCCGCTCCAATGGCGTCTTGCGGTTCGGGCTGTAATCGGTGGAGTGAATCACATAGGCCGGGTAGTCCTCGCTCTCCTTCTCCTTGTTGGTCGCCCACATGACCAGCTTCCGCACCATCGTGGCACCTTTCAGGACCTTGGTGCAGACCTCGCGGCGAAGGATGGTACTCTTGGGCCGGTCGAGCTTCCGCGCGTCGCGGTCTGCCAGCGGCAGCTCGACAATGTCCGCCACCTGCTGCAAACGGATGTCCTGGGCATTGACACTCTTATCCTCGCGACGGCGGACGAATTGCGGCGAGATCAGATTGCAGAGCGGCAGACGCCGGACCACTTCGTACTTGCTGCCGTTCCAAGTCAGGGCCATCTTGTTCACCGGCTGGCCGCGGGTGCTCTGCGAAATGAGATCGAGCACGCTGATCTCCACGACCCAGTCCGGGCGGACCATGTGATAGGCCACCTGATCGTTGACCTCGGCATAGTCGCTCGGCACGATCATGTCTTTGAGATCGCTGAGGAAGCCGCGGCGGTCTTCGGTGCTGAACCCGCCGCCGACGTGCCCGAGCACCTGCAGGCAGCCGTCGGGTCGCATCAGGGCGAGTAGCATGTCGTGCAGCAAGCCCTTGCGGTCGTCGGTCCCCTCGGTGAAGCCGATCACGACGCAATCAATGGTGTGTCGCGGCTTGATCTTGAACGTGCCGACTTCATCGCTGCGGACGACAGCCCCTTCCGCACCCTGCTCGATCCACTTGCGGTATTGCGTTTGGATCCCGGCGGCGTCCTGGAGCGTGACATTCTCGACCGCGGAGCAGTGCTTGCCCGCAGCAAAGAAAGTTGCGATCTCGTCGAGTTCTTTACTGTAGTTTTCGTTGTGTTTGGCACCGTTGAGTTCGACGATGTCGAAGGCGGCGAACCCGAGTTGATCGAGTTCCTGGGCCGATGCCGGTTGCCGGGCCGCACGGCTGACATCGTGGACGCGGCCGCGTTTGCCCTCGGGCCTGGTGAAGTGCAGTTCCCCGGCAAGGATCGCGTTTTTGACGCCCGCTTTCTGCAGCAGTTGTGCTGCTTCCTTGAGCAACGGCAGACCGACCCGCACGGTGCCACCGGGGTTGACGAGCAGGGCTTCGCCGTTGGCGTAGACGAGGATGTTGAATTCGCCGTCGACCTTGAGGCTGACGCGGTAGTCACCCGCGGGGAAGCGTTTGAGGATGTCGTCGGTGTCGAGCGGGATCATGCGGCCGGCGATAAACCGGCGATAGTCCTGCGCCTTCGCCACGAGGAGCGGATCGACGAGAGCCGTGGCCGCGCCGACGGCGTAGTCGCCGAGCTTGATCGCGAGCCTGCTTTTGTGTACGAGCGCCATGACGATCCTTATTCTGCCTCAGTGGCTGTGCCGGATGTTGTTTCGACGGCTTTCAGTTCGATATTCGACAGATGCAGCAGCAGGCAGTATTCCTCACCGCGGGTGCGTCCTTCGAGGAATCCGCGATACGGCAGCCCGCCATGCCGCAGCACAATGGGCTGGTTCGCTTTCGGGCCAGCACCAACCACCATCACGCTGTCTTTCTCCTCAAGCTCTTTCGCCATGCCGTAGAGAAAATCGTAGGTCAGCCCATTCACGTGCACGATCTGCATTTTGGCGACCATGGCGAATTTGTTGTAGACGTCGCTTTTCTTGAGCAGCTTGCCGCTCCAGGGCAGTGGTTGTTCGGGGCTCACGTTCGGAAGCGGCCGCTTCTTGGGTCGTCGCAACTTTTCCGTGCCGTCGGGATTGCGGACGATCTCCATCTCGCTGACGCCGTGGACGATCCGCCGATCGCTGTTCACATAGACGCGCGACGTATCTTTGAGAAACGCGCCGCAGGTCTCGAAGTCGATTTCAGGATCGCCCGCGATGAGCGCGTCGGCGAGCAACTCCGGTGAACCCAGCCGGGCGACAAGCGCGTCGTAGTCCACCTCGATCGTGCCCTTCATGATGCGGGCACTCGACGCCTGCCGATTCTCGTCGTCGACCCAGCGGACCTTGACCGGCATGCGCACGCTCTCGGCCATCACCTGGGCGTCGCGGCCTTTGCTGTTCGTGAAGCTGATCTCGGGCATGATGGCTCCGGGTTAGACGAGACTGAAATCCAGGGCATCGTCATCATCGCCTGCGGTGTCTTCGGCGAGGACCGCGGCGGTCTCGGTCAAGCCGACAAACTCCAGCTTGGTCGGTGTGCCAACGCAGAGGAAGATTTGCCCATCCGCAGCCGTGAGCAGGAATCCGACCGAAGCCTCCAACCCGCCGCGGTAGCTGAACGGGAAGCTGAAGATTGCCCCGCCGGCGAGTTCCTTCCGCAGAGCTTCGTCGGTGCCGGCAGTGCTGAGTTGATAGATACTGGCGATGTTGTGCGACAGGTACTCGTCCACGCTGACTTTGGTGTCGAGCGCCACCGGGGCATCGAAGGTAGATCGCACCGGCTCGATCGGCTTGCCATCGACATCGACGGGCTTGAGGTCGGCTTTGGTTTTCCAGAGGCCGTCGTGGGAGAGGTAGGCGAGTGCGGTGCCGCCTTTGCCGACGACGGAATGGCCGTCCCCGGCGAGGGTGCCAAGCTCGCAGCGTTTGCCGGCTTCGTCGAGCACTTCGGTGTCCACATAGCCATAGAGTTTGGCGCGATCGACCTTCTCGAGGTCGAAGTCGACCGACTCGCCCGCGAATTGGATTGTGAGCGGTTTGGCCACGATGGATCCTCCGGGGGAGCCATTTTAGCGAGCGGCATGGCGAGTGGGGATTTCCCTTGCCACAGACGGAGAAATATCTAAGGTTATGATCTGTGTAATCAGTGTCAGAACACCGTGGGCAGGAGTGTCATCGCGGCGGGGGCACCAGAGCAAGGGATCAAGATGTCGATTACGAAGGAAAAGAAGACTGAACTCGTGAGCCAATTTCGGCGGAGCGATTCGGACACCGGCTCGCCGGAGGTGCAGATCGCACTGCTCACGGCCCGGATCAATGACCTGACCGAGCATATGCGGCTGCACAAGAAAGATTTTTCGAGCCGTCGCGGGCTGTTAAAGCTCGTCAGTTCGCGCTCAGATCTGCTGAAGTACCTTCGCACGACCGAACGGCCCCGCTATCTTGCCGTCATCGGCAAGCTGGGCCTTCGCAAGTAGGTCTTCCCTCGCATCACACTCCAGGCGTACTGCGGCAATCGGGCCGTTGTGCGCCTTCATTCTTTTCCCTCTCCATCGCTTCGGCGGAGAGGGGCTGGGATGAGTTCAAGACCCATCACCCTCTCACCCAAGCCCGTTCCTCCGTAGCGGGGATCGGGAACCAGAAGGAACTCATCGTGCCAGTGACCCGCATCGAACGCCAGATCGGCGCCTCCAAGCTCATTCTCGAAACCGGTAAACTCGCCAAACAGGCTCATGGAGCAGTGACCGTTCAATACGGCGACACTCTCGTCCTCGTCGCCGCCACGCAGGGGAACGTGATCCCCGGCCGCGACTTCTTCCCGCTCACCTGCGACTACCGCGAAAAATACTACGCAGCGGGCAAGTTCCCCGGCGGCTTCATCAAACGCGAAACCAGGCCGACCACCAAAGAGACTCTCACTTCACGCCTCATGGATCGCCCGATCCGGCCCATGTTCCCGGTCGACTTCATCAATGAAGTCCAGGTGATGGCGACCGTCTTCAGCGCAGACCGGCAGAACGATCCCGATGTGCTGGCGATCATCGGCGGCAGTGCGGCACTGCACATCTCGCCGATCCCGTTCCTGGCCCCGATCGCCGCTGTGCGGGTCGGTCGCGTCGGCGGGCAACTCGTCGTCTTCCCCACCGCCGAGCAGATGGAAGACAGCGACATCGACATGATCGTCGCCGGCACTCGTGCTGCAATCTGCATGATCGAAGGCTTCGGCCGCGAAGTGCCCGATGCCGAGATGGCCGACGCCGTGGCATTTGCTCACACGCAGATCGTGCTCGTGATCGACGCCATCGAAGAACTCCGCACCGCTTGCGGTCACGGAGCCAAGGAATTTCCCCCAGCACCCGCGGCCAATCCGCTCATCGACGAACTCGACAAGAAGCACGGCGACGCGTTCCGCAAAGCCTATGTCACCGAGGGCAAACTCGCCCGCTACGCCGCGCTCGATGAACTCAAAGCCAGCATCAAGAAAGAATACGTGGTCGAAGGCGATGCCGATCCCAAGGGCACCGAAAGCAGAGTCAGCGCCGCGTTCTCGGCACTGAAAGAGCGCATCTTCCGCGAGATCACGCTCACCGGCACACGCATCGACGGTCGCCAAGCCAAAGAGATCCGCGCCCTCGGAGGCGAGGTTGGGCTCTTCCCCCGCGTGCATGGTTCCGCCCTCTTCCAGCGCGGCGAGACGCAGGCCCTCGTCGTCGCCACCCTCGGCACGATGCAGGATGAGCAGCGCGTCGACGGCCTCGTCGAGGAGCACAGCAAGAAGTTTTACCTCGACTACAACTTTCCTCCATTCAGCGTCGGCGAGTGCAAGCCGATCCGCGGACCGGGCCGCCGCGAAGTCGGGCACGGCATGCTGGCTGAACGCAGCCTCAAAGCGGTCTTCCCGCCCGCGGCCAAATTCCCCTACACAGTCAGGCTCGTCAGCGAGATTCTCGAATCGAACGGCTCAAGCTCCATGGCCAGCGTCTGCGGTGGAACCCTCGCCCTCATGGACGCCGGTGTCCCCATCCGTCAGCCCGTCGCGGGCATCAGCATCGGACTCGTCATGGAAGGCAGCAAGCACGTCCTCATCACCGACATTCAGGGTGATGAAGACCACTACGGCGACATGGATTTCAAAGTCGCCGGCACGCAAAACGGCATCACCGGCATCCAACTCGACATCAAGCTCGACGGCATCAGCATCGACATCGTGCGGGCCGCACTCGAGCAGGCTCGCGACGCTCGCCGTGACATTCTCAAGGTGATGCTCAGCGTGCTGCGAGCACCGCGAAAGAGCATCAGCGACATGGCCCCGCGTCTGCTGCAGGTGAAGATCAATCCCGAGAAGATCGGCCTGCTCATCGGGCCCGGCGGCAAAAACATCCGCGCCATGCAGGAAGAGACCGGTGCCAAACTCGACATCGAGGACGACGGCACCGTCAGCATTGCCCACCACGACGCCGCAGGTGCAGAAGAGGCCAAACGGCGCGTCGAGGCACTGTGTGCGGAAATCAAAGTCGGTGCCATCTACGAAGGCAAGATTTCGAGCATCAAGGACTTTGGTGCGTTTGTCGAGATCGCTCCCGGCCGCGATGGGCTCTGCCACATCAGCGAACTTGATCACGGCTACGTTGGCCGCGTCGACGATGTGGTGAAAGTCGGCGATCGCATCACCGTGAAGGTGATCGCCATTGACGATCAGGACCGCGTGAAGCTCAGCCG